>JAJISH010000032.1 GCA_022848825.1 Thermoplasmatota archaeon | reverse complement strand
AGACCGAGAGGGCGTCGCAGTTGGCCCAGTTGTCCACGTCATCGTACCATCCGCTCACGAGCTCGAACGAGTTCTTGTCCAGCCTCCTCTTGAATCTCGTCAGAATGGAAGCGTCCAAGCTCCTTGCCTCGAATATCCCGGAGTGCCAGAGTTCATCAGCGGTCTTGTGGACCTCCTCGAGCTCAGCGTCTCTGTGCGAGGCCGAGAAATCCCTCGCCATCGCGTGGATCTCTGGTGCTCTGATGCCGAGGCTCCTCAGCTTCGTGCCGATGTACCGTTCCGCCACCCAAGGATCGGTTGGGACCTGCTTCTTCTCAAGGGCCTCGACAATCCGCCTGGTCTCTTGTCTCACACGGACGGAACCGTGACCTGCCTATAAAAGCGACCTAGAAGGAATCACTTGAGTGCCTGGACCTTCGTCCTTGAGAGCCTCTCCTGCTTCTCCGAGAGCGATTTCAGCCTCTCGATGTCGTCCGTCTCCACGTAGGACTCGGCGTAACCGCAATTCTCACACACGAGCAGCTTCAGAGGCCACTTCTGCTCCACTCCCGATCCCTTTGGCCTGTACGGTGCGAAGACCGACACCTGAAGGCTCGTCCTGGCTCCGTTCTCACACTTGGGGCAAGCATCCTCCATGGGCATCCTCGATAGGACTGATTATCACAGGATTAGAAAAGCTTTCCCATGCTTCCTGGGAGCTATTCCTGGGGCGGCGGCGGGGGACCTTCTTGAGGCTGTATCTGCTGCGGCGGAGTCTGAGCGGGAGGCTGCGCGAGCCGATATCCAGGGTCCTGCTGCACCGGCGCGGCGTGAATGGGCTCGACCTCCAGGTCCTTGGGCTTGATCCTTACCTTGATGGTCTCCGGCTTGGGCTTGATCAGGTTCCAGCCCGCCTTTGTGACGTAGCCCGCAACGATGGCCATCACCAAGAACAGCCCGACCACGAGGATCGCCAGGGCCACGGGTAGGAGCATCTTTGTGAAGTCCAAGTCGAGGCCGAAGTCTCCGAAGTCAGGCATACTACTCCCGGCTTGCTGCGTGTCTGGGCCTACGAACAGGTCGGCCGCCACCGCAGAGCTCCTCTTCGAGTTCTCGTCCTCCACGGTGAGCTTGGCGGTGTAACGCCCCTCGGAGGAGTAGGTCTTCGTCGGGTTCTCGCTATTTGACGTGTCGCCGTCCCCGAAGTCCCATTCCCAGGACACTATGTCAGCATCTCCCGGATCCGACGTGTCCGTGAAGTCCACCGTGTAGTTGTCCACTCTGAATGTGAAGGATGTGCTCGGACCCTCAAGGATATCCTCCTGAGGCAGTTGATCTTCGAAGTACTCGCCCGCCATCGGGATGAATCCGAAGGCGAACACGAGCACGAACATCAGTGTCGCGATGCCCAACGCGAGCACCACGGTTCCCAGGACTAGTTCGTATTTCTCCCTGTTCATGGAAATCGATTCGACGAGAAATCCTGTCGTATTTAATGGTAGTAGGAGTGATTCTCGGACCTGCGAATCTGGGCGAGTTCGAGCCTGATCGAGAATCGGGCTATCCGACTTCGTTCTCCTGCGCAGCCAGCTTCTGGAACATCCGGGGCGAGAAACCGTGATCATCGACGAGGTCATCGAACTCCTCCTCCCGGCAATCGCAGGCGACCTCGCCCACTTCGAGGACCCTGACCGCTTCACCGAAGCAGTTGTTGAACACCGTCAACCACTCCGGATCGGTGTCGTCCCTGAACCACTCGTCCGAGCTCAGCTCGAGCGTGACGTATTGGTACCCGTCCTCATCCAGTCCCGCGAAGATCGAGGAATCGGCTCCGTTGCCCGGGACATCCTGCTCCTCCACGAGGTAACCGCTCGTCTTTCTGACCTTGCTCTTGCAGAGGATCGTCACCGGCCGGTTCGCACAGCCGTACTGCTTGACCATCGCGGGGATTATTCCTACGTTCTCCAACCTTATCCTCATGTCTCCCGTCAAGCGATACATCTCCAGCTCGAGGGGAATGAAGAAGGATGAGAACATGCGGCAGAACACCTCGACAAGCATCTCGATATCTCTCGCCGCTGGGATGTTGTTGAAGCCCCATCCGACGAGCCCATTCTCATGCCACGTCAAGACACACCCTCCGACAGGTTACGGACCGTAGCGGTATAGGTGAGGGGATACCTAAACCTGTTGGGTTCGCACTCCACCATCAACTCCTTATGCTGCGGCGTTTCCTCTTCCCGAACAGGTCCTTTCTCCTGGCCTCGAGGAGCTCATCGCTGCGACCGACGTACCCCGCGCATGTGAGCACCTTGACGCCGTGCTTCTTCGCGGACTCGAAGACGAGCGGGATCCTCTCCATCCACTTCCTCTCCCTGAGGAGGTGATGGTCTATCATGAACGTCCGCAGGTCCGTCTCCTCGAAGAGGCGTACGATGTTCCTCTGGGAGATCTCCATGTTCCCCTTGCCGTAGACGCCCATCATGTAGCTGAGGGCGCCATCCATCAGCACCGTCCGGGGGTTCTGCTCCACTATGAAGTCGATCTGGTCCCTCATGCACCCGCCCACGATATCCGATGTGTGCACGAAGGCGGTGCGCCCCTCCCGGACGCAGACCTCAATGACATAGCCCATTCTGTCGTTGACGCCGTGCACGACGGGCTCTGAGAACAGGACCTTCGTCCTACCGAATTCGAACTCCTGCCCGTCGGCGATGGCAACTTCTTTGGCATACTTCCCGATCTTGTTGGCGAACCTTCGACCCCTGTTCCCCTGGTTCGTGTTGGTCTTCTTCTCGTAGTCCTTCAGCAACGCGATCTTGCCCCGGAACATGCTCGGAGCATCCGGGTTGTGGTGATCGTAGTGGTAGTGGCTGACGGTGAAGACCTTCGCCCTCTTCGCCTTGTCCCTGATCCCTCTCCACAGCTCCGCCCTCCTCCTCTTCTCCGACGGGTGCGGAGGCAGACCGTATCTGTGGGGGCCCAGGCGCACGTTCGGGTCGATCAGGATGCTGCAGTCCTCGGTCTCGACGAGCGTGCACATGCTCCTCGCGCCCATGCTGTCAGCGGCCAAAGGGACGATCCTCATGGGCCTACACCCCTCATCCAGATGTGTTCTCCCCTCCTTCTGAAGCCCATCTCCTCCGTGAGCCTGACGGAAGGGTCGTTGTCCTTGAATACATGGCCTATCGGCGTCTTGCCCCTCTCGAAGACAGCGTTGATCATCGTCGTGGTTATCGACCTCGCGTAGCCTCTCTTCCTGAATCTCTCCATGACGTGAAGGAGGCCGACCATGATCGCCCGGTCCGTCTCAAGATGGGTCGCATCCCAGGCGACGAGCTCACCATCCACCCTCATCCCGAAGGCAAGACCCTTCTCTATCCGGCTCCGGATGTAACGTGCGGAATCCTCTTCCGGGTTCCAGTGCTCGTTGATGGTCTCGGCGTCCTCTGGCACAAGCGGGGATACTTCG
>JAJISH010000319.1 GCA_022848825.1 Thermoplasmatota archaeon | reverse complement strand
CGCACTCGAGCTTCCCCGATATCGCCGCGGGAAACGGAGGGATATATGTCGTTTGGGAGGATGGCAGGAACGTTGCCACGGACATCTACTTCTCGCAGTCCCCCGACGGAAGGCATTTCTCACCGGATGTTGCAGTTTGGCAATCCGATGCGGACACGTCCACAAGACCGAGCATCACCATTGACGAGGAGAACGACATCATATATGTTGCCTGGGTCGACGACTATCTCGACATAAGGGCAAGCGCATCGAGCGATGGCGGACAGACGTTCACAGAGCCCGTCACCGTGAGCGACAGCAAGAAGAACGGAAGGTCCGACCCCCAGATAGAGGTGGATTCTAGCGGGAAGGTGTACGTCGTCTGGGCGGACGGTCGGGAAGGTCGGATCCCACAGGGTCCTTCCTACGTGGACGACACTGACGTTTTCATCTCCAACTCGACTGACAACGGGATGAGTTTCGGTCAGAACGTGCGTGTGAACCACGAATACAAGGAAATCCTGCAGTCGAATCCATCGCTGGCCATCGACGGAGACGATGTCCTGCACGTGGTCTGGGATGACGAGCTGGGGTATGGGGAACCATCTATCCTCTACTCCAGGTCAACCAATGGTCTTCACTTCACCGATCCCCTCTTCGTCAACTTCACCTCACGCGTCACGGACGGTAGGGGGACGAGCCATCAGACGCCGGTCATCGAAGTCTCACGCGCGGGCGACATCATCTACGTTTCCTGGGCGGAGAGTCGCTCAGGGAACTACAACATCTACCTTGCGAGGTCTGAAGGAGCCGGGTTCCTCCCGGCAGTATCGCTCTTCGGCGGGAACTACTTCTTCGACGATGTTCTCACGCCCAATGGCCACCGCGATCCCGGAGAGGCGGTGGCTCTGGACAATGGCAACGGCAGACTGGACCACGGCAGGCTGGACGGCACCGACTCTCCTGATGAGATAGTACTTGCTGGTAAGGCGAACCTTCAAGAGGATCTGACGGGAGAGAGCCTGGCATACTTCGACGAGAGCTCTGATGGCTGGGGACTCGATGACGACATTGTCCTGGAGACTCCCGTTCTTTCCTATCCGAGCATCGAGCCCAAGCTGAAATCCGACTGGGACACCACAACAGGGAACTTCGTGAACTACTTGAGGCTCGTCGATGGTTTCTACTACTCCGTGGAGCAGTCCGAGACCATGTCCATCGGATGGTTCGACATCGCGCACGCCAAGGACGCTGGGATCAACCCCGAGAACTTCGGTCTGGAGAACAATGATCCGATAAGCAGGGCGGACATCGAGGTCACATACAGGACGGACAGCTCGTACGATGGCACTTCCTTCCTCAACATCTCAAGAGGCCTCTCTGGACCCTCAAACGTCTCCGTTCTCCCCATCGTGAACACTGGCGGGGCGGCGAAGACCACGATGATAGACTTGATGTCCCTTGGCTTCCGGACGATTCCCGACCTCAAGTCGGTGAACGTCTCCTTCACAAATGATGCATCATCCGCATACAACGTGAGCTTCAACAAGATCTCACTGGGGATCGACAGAGGTCTTCCCGGTCGCTTCGATTCCTACGATGTCAGGATATACAACGGTTCCTCGGACCTGGCATTCAACGACACCCTCTCTTCCTTCGCGGACAGCGATGACCTGATGTTCCTTGACGCCTCCCTGGATGGCTACTATGACCTTGGCGAACCTCTGATCACGACTTCTGTGGACATCGAGCCAGGCGGGGCGATTACCAGTGCCGAAACCGTGCTACCAAGAGCGGACAAACCATATTGGGAACAGATTCTTACGCCCTTCCCCGTGAACGATGATACAGGGACATGGCCCCAGTACTCACCCTCAATCACGATGGAGGCGGGCGGTGGATGCTACGCTGTGTGGATGGATTACCGAGGAGCAATCAGCGCGTCCGTCTACTTCGCGGACACGGTTGCGGATACGTGGCCCCCCTCGGTTATCGACGTCTTCCCGGATCTCGGTTCCGCGAATGCTCTCCTCGACACCGACATACGGATAGCGTTCTCAGAGCCTGTTGATCCGTTGTCACTGGAATCCTCCTTCAGCATTTTCCCTCCCACCGCTGGCACCTGGAACTGGAGTGCCGAAGGGGATTCGGTGGTGTTTGAGCCCCTCTTTGGCCTCTCGCCGGACGTAACCTATGATCTTGAGATCTCATCGACGGTCGTCGACATCTCAGGAACCTCTATGAAAGACAGGTTCAGATGGCATTTCACAACAGTAATGCCACCGCTGGTCGAGTGCCAGTTCAATGAGACTCGGAGCACTTACGAGGGCATCCCGATCACGTGCAACGTCTCCGATGAATGGGGTGTGCTCTCCGTTGTACTCTCCTTCAGGGGAGTATTGGAAGAGAACTACACAGAAGCGAACATGACGCTCGTGGCAGGATCCGGCATCGACGGCTCGTGGATGGGCGTGATACCCGCTCAGAACGCTGTGGGCAGGGTCAGTTTCCTCGTAGCCGCCGAGAACGTCATTGGCGCAAGAGGCAGCTATCCAGCAGTCGGCGATGCGACAGTTGAGATCAAGGACATCGTCCCGCCAGATTTGCAGCACGACGCCGTGGAATCGGCTTCCGCAGATTCTACGATGAACATCACAGTGCGGGCCTCCGACGACGTCGGCATCGAGCGTGTGGTCGCCTACGTCAAGCCGATAGGCGGTACCGCCTTCGTCCCGCACGAGATGCATCGATTGGGCCAGACGGACGAATACTACGTGCAAATCGAAACCCCCGACCGTAATGGGAGGATCGAGTACTACGTTCAAGCGACGGACGTGGGCGGCAACGACGTGACGAACCCATCCGTCAACCCGCAAAGCGAACCTCACATCGTCGAGGTGAGCGGCGCCGATGATACCGACCTGCTTCTGTGGATAGGTCTGACCGTGATCCTCGCGGTTTCGATCATCGCTTTGGTCATATACTTGGCAAGGAGCAAGTAGGCGAAGGATTAATCTTCAGAATCGCATTGCTCGTGCGGTGGTCTCATGGAATGCAGGGAGG
>JAJISH010000318.1 GCA_022848825.1 Thermoplasmatota archaeon | reverse complement strand
TTCACGGACATGTTGATCGGGGCGTTGTTGTGCGTCGTTCCCACGACAAGGTTGACATCCGTGATCAAGCCCTTCTCATCTGTCTCGTATTCATGGATGAGCGTTCCTCGGGGTGCTTCCACACAGCCGATTGCTTTCGCTGCCCTCGGTTCGACCTTCACCCTCGTGTCCGTGCTTGTGATCTCCGGGTCGTTCAGCAGGTCGACGATGTGCTCTGCATTGTAGAGGAGCTCAATGAGCCGTGCCCAGTTGTACAGCAGTGTCTGCTGGGCGGGCCTCCCGAACTCATTTCGGAAGTACTCGAGCTCTGCCTGTGCGAGCGGCGTTGAGATCCTGTCCACCACGTTAATCCTCGCAAGCGTGTTCGTCCTGTAGACGCCGACGGGGTTGTCCAGGTCCATGTCGAGCTTCCCTGCCTTCTTCATGTACGGGAACTTCAGATAGGTCCAGGGTTCGACGTGCTCGGATATGTAGTCCTTGTACTGCTCATACGCAAAGTCCTCGAAGCTACCGTCCGGCTGCATCATCCTGAGCTTGCCATCGTACAGGTCCATCGTCCCGTCATCGGTCACGGTTCCGAGGAATCCAGTCTTGATGACGCCCAAGGTATTGACAGCGTCGAGGTACTTCGGGAAGAGGTCTTCCTTCGCGAACTTGATCGAGAACTTGGCCAGGTCGAGGACTTCCTCCGCCATCTTCTTGAGGTCTTCCTTCTCGCCCTCGAGCAGAGGCTTGCTGAAACCGCCAGGAACTGCCGCTGTGGGGTGAATGGGCTTTCCGGCCAAAACCTCCAGCATCTTGCCGGCGAGGTGTCGTACCCGGACTACCTTCCTGCCGAGGTCCGGATTGGCCTTGGCGATACCTATGACATTTCGCACCGAGTAATCTGCATCCGGTCCCATGACGAAGTCCGGAGCCGCGAGGAAATAGAAATGAAGTATGTGCTCCTCGCAGAATGCGGTGCTGTTGCACAGGTCCCTCAGCTTCTTACCTGCGCTGGGGATCTCGACGCCGAATATGCCATCCGTTGTCTTTGCCGACGCGAGATGGTGTGACCACGGGCACACACCACATATTCGAGTAGTGATTCTCGGCATCTCCTCGACAGGCCGTCCGATGCAGAATTTCTCAAAGCCGCGTGTCTCCACGACCTGCACCAGGCTGTCGGCGACATTCCCTGCGTCGTCGAGCTGAACAGTTATCTTCGCGTGTCCCTCGATTCTCGTTACAGGTTGAATTGTTATTGTCTTTCCCATCTCCTCACCTCCTCTTTGGTAGTACTCTCAAGCGACCTTGCGCCCCCGCAAAGCGGTTGAAGGTCGCAGCGCGGTCCTCGATCTCTCTCGGATTCAGCCCAATGCTCGAAAGCGCGCCCATCATGTCAACCATGGGATTGGCCTTCTCCGACATGGGACCGAAGCATCCCCTGCATGGGGTATATGCCTTTACGCATCGGGGGGCGTCCGAAGATCCGACACAGCCGGCCCTCGTTGCCGGTCCCTGACACAGGTAGCCCTGCTCCATGAAGCATCGAACTGTGTCCAGCGGCTGACCTGGTGTGAACTCGACAGCCTCCAATGGCCTCTTCAGCGTGGTCACCGCCTTCTTCTCCCTAATCGTCGGGCATGTATCACAGACGCTCTTCTCTGGCAGCGCGAAGGGCTTGCCCTCCAGTAGCGCCGTCAGCGCCTCCACGACCATCTCGGGTGTTGTCGGACAGCCTGGTAGCATGAGGTCAATCTTCACGAGCTCGCTCAGCGCATACACTCTGTCCGTTAACGGAGGAATGCCCTGGTTGGGAGTGTCTGCGGGCTCTGTGGTCTTGGTCTCTCTGAAGATAGTATCATAGGTCTCTTCCAGTGGATACATGTTCGAGAGTGCAGGAATACCGCCGAACGCTGCACACGTGCCCAGCGCAATCAATGTCTTGCACTTGTTCCGCATCTCCTGCAAGATCTCCTTGTGCTCCTCGGTCCTCACACTTCCAGATATGAGTCCGACATCGGCCTCCGGTATCTCGAGCTTGTCCTTCTCTCCCTCTTGTCCGTAGTACTTGTGGTCCATAAGGACAGGGATGTGGACGAACTCAATCTGTTCCAACAGATCCAGCAGAGGCTCGCCTATGTCCAGTATCGTCACTTCACATCCACCACAAATAGCAAACCATTCTTCAGCAACTTTCACCAATTCTCTACCCCCGTTCCTCGAGTATTAAGACTCTCGGCAATAAGCTTCTCCATATAAATAACTAATGCGATTTGAAGGAATGTCGAAAGAAAACCGTTACCTTTCAGCGTGCAAGTGACGATATGCAGTAGAGGGGCAACGAATCACGTTGCGAGGTGGAGGGTTTCGGCTGTCCCGTGTTGCGGCCTCGGGAATAGGTGAGGGACCGACGGCAGGTTCGGAGAAGTGTAATCTAGTAGGTGCTGAATCACCTTCCCGTGGAAACGGCACCTGAATGGTATGGAAAGAGGGTCCTCGTGCTCGGCTGCGGGAACATCCTATTCGGGGATGATGGATTTGGCCCAGCGGTCATCGATCACCTCAAGGCCGATTTCGAGATGCCTGAGGATGTGTATGCTGAAGACATGGGAACAGGCGTGAGGGATCTCCTGTTCACAGTGCTTCTTGGGGAGAAGAAGCCCGAGCGGATCATAGTAGTTGATTCCATGGATGTCGGAAGAGTGCCAGGGGAGGTCTTTCGGACAATGGCAGACTATCTTCCTGTGGAGAAGACCGATGACTTCTCGATGCACCAGGTGCCCACGTCGAATCTCCTGAAGGAGCTCAAGGAGCATGCAGGGGTCGATGTCGTGTTGGTGTCCTGTCAGGTGAAGAGCATTCCCAAGGAGATTTCCGCAGGCCTTTCGGAGCCCGTCAAGAGGGCCGTCCCAAGGGCAGCTGAGGAGGTCATGAGAGCCATCCGTGGCGAGAAACATAGCACTAAATACCACAGTTGAATTGAAGGTCGCGTATGCCCGAGAGTTCCCTCTATTTCGACGGCCGAAAATTCATGTGGGACGGTCAGGAGTACGGAACAGAAGATGAGGCCAAGAAGGTCTCCCAAGGCTACGAGGATGACCGCTTCGAAGTGAAATTGGTCAGCGAGGAGGGCAAACATCTCGTCTACGCGAGGCGCGAGGTCACGGAGATTGTGCTCGAGGGAGCGCCCCCTGGCGTATGAAGGATATCATACCGAGCATGACGAAAAACGACTCCAAGAATTAATATATCGGTGATGTAATAACGACAGTCGGACGAGAAATCAGGACTGGCTCTTGCGAGAAATCGACGGAAGATGTGAGGATCACAAGACGGGAGGATTCAGAAGATGGCATCGGATAGCGAACCGAAAGCTGTCGACCCAGCATTCACGAAGAGCGTTGTCGACAAGGGTGCGGAAACCATAACACTTTGTTTTCAGTGCGGAACCTGCACCGGAGGTTGCCCTTCTGGGAGGGTGACCGCGTTCAGAACTAGGAAGATGATGAGAAGGGTCCAGCTCGGATTCAAGGACGAGGTCCTACCGGCCGATGAGCTGTGGCTCTGCACGACGTGTACGACGTGCGATGAGAGGTGTCCGCGAGGAGTCAAGATCACAGACATCATCATGACGCTTCGAAACATGGCAGTCAAAGAGGGATACATGGCAGAGGCTCATAAGAACACTGCCAGGAGTCTAATGAAGTCCGGGCATGCCATTCCTCTCGGGGACGCCTTCAGGAAGATGAGAGAGACTCTCGGCCTTGATAGTGAGCCTCCGACCGTCCTTTCGGACAAGGAGGCCCTGGATGAGGTGAAGAAGATCATCAAGGCGACGCACTTCGACGAACTGGTGGGATGATAATGGCGAAGTACAGTCTCTTTCTCGGATGTATCGCGCCTCTTAGGTACCCGGGCATCGAAACCGCCACCATGGAAGTGGCGAAAGCTCTGGACATCGACATGGACATCCTCGATAAGACGTCCTGTTGCCCGGCACCGGGAGTGTTCCGAAGCTTCGATCAGGACACTTGGCTTGCCATTGGCGCAAGGAACCTCTCGCTTGCGGAAGAGAAGGGAGCCGAGATTGTGACGATATGTAACGGCTGCTTCGGCTCATTGTGGGAAGTGGCCGACAAGATCGAGCGTGATGAGAAAAAGAAGGAGTACGCGAACTCGATCCTGAAGGAAATCGGAAGGGAGTACAAAGGCGGAGTGAAGGTGAGACAGTTCGCAGAGCTCCTGTACACGGATGTCGGTCTCGATGCGATATCCGCCAAGGTGACGAAGAAGCTGGACCACATCAAGGCTGCAATACACTACGGCTGCCACTACTTCAAACCCGATACTGTCAAGGAGATCGACAACAGAGAGAGACCGAAGACCCTGGACGAGCTTGTCGAGGTAACGGGGGCAATCAGCGTGGACTACAGGTACAAGAACGCCTGTTGCGGCGCTGGCGGGGGTGTCAGAGCCCGAGCGAAGGAAGTCGCGCAAGCGATGACGGACCAGAAGCTTGAGGCCATGAAGGAGTCGGGTGCCAACTGCATAGTCGATATCTGTCCTTTCTGCCATCTTCAGTTCGATCAGGGTCAAGGCGGGCTCGGAACATCGTTTCCCGTGATCCACCTGTCGCAGCTCTACGTCATGGCATTCGGTCTCGACGAGGGCAAGAACGGTTTTGACGCTCACGCCGTTCCGGTGAAGTTCTGACACCTCACCGAGACGTGTAGACGGATGTCGAATTCGACGTTACGGCCTTCTCCAGAAATTGGCAGAAAGCAAGCGGGATGAGACCCTACACTCCGGTCCACGGGACTCCTTTGTAGGGGCTCATCACGATCTGCGCCCTAACGTCACGGATTCCATCTACGTCCAGATAGGAGTCCAGGAAATCCTGGAGCTCCGGCATGTCTACGAAAAGCATCACGCAGAGAATCTCGTGATCGCCCGTCACCCTGTACACGGCGACGGCGCGACTGTGTTCGCACGCCCTCTTGACGACGTCGTCCCTGTGAGTCCCGGAGACGCTTATGTGAACGTATGCCTTCACTGGATTCTCAATAAGCTGATAGTCGATATAGGCGGAATACCCCTTTATTATCCCCTTCCTTTCCATGTTCATTATCCGTCTTCTGACGGTCGCCTCGCTTATCTTCAGGTCTCGGGCAATCCCGATGTTGCTTGTCCTCGCGTTCTCCCTCAGTTTCTCGAGGATTCTCACGTCGACCTCGTCGAGAGGAAGAAGTTTCATGTCCAGGCCTTTCCACCTCTCACCCAGATGGACACGCTCGCCTTCCCATCTTTTCACCATCTCTACACCCAAGAGACGAATGGAACCCCGGCTATTAAAGAATAACGCTTTTCGCAGAAATACCATCAGATATCGTAACGCAGGCATCCCCTTCTGTCAAGCGCACAGTCCATCCCATTTGACGGGACTGGTCGGGTAATGAAGACGATGTTGACAGCGTCCTTCGAGAAATGACGATATTAGTTTCTAAGTTCACGAGTCTGAAAGGGTTATATACGCACGATGCATCGCTCCACACTGGTTGAAATCCGACTGGAGAGGTGACAAGAATGGACGACTCTGATGAGGAGGGAGATAGGAAACCCACCGTGGATGAGCTTCTGGCGAAGGCGAAGAAGCCAGGGGAGGACGCCCTGATACTTCACCCATTCTACCGAGGGAAGATAGAGGTGACTCTCAAGGCACCGGTTCGAGACTTCAACGACTTCGCGATCTGGTACACACCTGGTGTCGCCGAGCCCTGCAGGCTGATCCAGAAGGAGCCGGAGCAGGTCTACAATCAGACGAACAAGTGGAACACGA
This sequence comes from Thermoplasmatota archaeon, assembly GCA_022848825.1. Taxonomy (GTDB): domain Archaea; phylum Thermoplasmatota; class Thermoplasmata; order RBG-16-68-12; family JAGMCJ01; genus JAGMCJ01. Next base: position 1,066 of record JAJISH010000318.1, on the reverse strand, counting down.
TCGCCGTCGTCTCCGACGGGACGAGAGTCCTCGGCCTGGGGGACATCGGACCTGAGGCCGGGCTTCCAGTGATGGAGGGGAAGTCCCTGCTCTTCAAGTACCTCGGTGGCGTGGACGCGTTCCCACTATGCCTCGCCACAAAGGACCCCGATGAGATCATCCAGTGCACCAAGTGGCTGGAACCCTCACTGGGAGGCATCAACCTCGAGGACATCTCCCACCCCAAGTGCTTCTACATTCTCGACAAGCTCAGGAAGGAGATGAACATTCCCGTATGGCACGACGACCAGCAGGGAACCGCCACGATATCGGTTGCGGGTACCATTAACTCGATGAAAATCGTGGGCAAGAAGCTCGACGAGGTCCTCATCTCGATGGTCGGTGCAGGTGCCGCGAACATCGCGACCTCCAGAGTTCTCATTGCGGCTGGCGTTCCGATCAAGAACATCATCATGTCAGACAGCAAGGGCATACTCGAACCGGGAAGGAAGGACATCGAGGAGAAGAAGGACTGGTTCGTGGACAAGTGGAAGATGTGCGTCGAGTCGAACGGTGAAGGCAGGACGGGGAGTGTCGCGGATGCGATGAAGGACACGGACCTGTGCATCGCTGCTTCAAAGCCCGGCCCAGGAACGATAAAGCCGGAATGGGTAACCGCCATGGCCACAGACCCGGTCATATTCCCGGAGGCCAATCCGGTTCCCGAGATATGGCCGTGGGAGGCGAAGGAGGCGGGAGCTGTCATCGTCGCGACGGGAAGATCGGACTTCCCGAACCAGGTCAACAACTCGCTCGGCTTCCCCGGGATATTCAGGGGAACGCTCGACGTCAACGCGAGCACCATCACGGATGAGATGTGCATAGCGGCCGCCTACGAGATCGCCAAGACCGCCGAGGACCACGGGATTCACCATGAATACATAGTCCCGACGATGGACCAGTGGGAGGTCTTCCCGAGAGAGGCGACTGCCGTGGCGATGAAGGCGATCGCGCAGGGTGTCGCCCGGAAGAAGCTGTCGCGCCAGGAGATCTTCGAGAAAGCGGAGTTCATGATAGGAAGGGCACG
>JAJISH010000317.1 GCA_022848825.1 Thermoplasmatota archaeon | reverse complement strand
GTCAAGCGTCTGCCTCAGCAGGGAATCGAGCTCCTGGTCGTACCTCGGCTCGACCCTCATCCTGTCCACGGTCTCGATGTAGCTGAGGATCTTCTTCGACCTCTCGATATCGTACTGCGGGAAGCTGGCGGTGATGTCGCAGAGCCTCAGGCCATACCTGCCACCGCTCTCGATGCAGCTCCTCAGGACGGGGATCGACGCTCGCTCCATGTCCTCCAGTTCGGCCGAGGTCATCTTCGCAATGTCGATGGTCTCTCTCTCGCGGAGGTGGCTGATGACCTCGCCCAGGTAGTCGAACGGTATGTTCAGGTCGCGGAAAGCCTCCTCTTTCGTGATGGCCCTTCCGTTCCGGAACTCGAACTCCAGGACCCTCTTCCCATACTCGCCCAGCTGTCTCTTCCTCTTCCTATCCTCGCATATCTTCTTCGCCTCGATGGAGGGCTCGTAGTTGGGATCTATCGCCAGAGCGCTCTCGAACGCTCTCACAGCGCTCTCGAACCTTCCCTGATGCATCAGCGCGAGCCCCTTGCTGTTCCAAGGGACCTTGTCCTTCGGGTCGAGACCGATCGCCCTGTCGTAGGCCGCGATCGCCTCCTCCCAGTTGTTCATCTTCTCGAGGGCCAGTCCCATGAGCTGCCAGATGATCTTGTCCTCCTCGTTGATCTCGGAGGCCCTCTCGTACGAGTTCAGCGCCAGCTCGTAGTTCCTCGTCTTCGCCGCGAGGAGCCCCCTCTCCTTCCAGGCTGCGAAGCTGTGATAGTCGATCTCGATGGCCCTCTCGTAGCTTCCGTCCGCATCCTCGAACCTCTTCATCTTCTCGAGTATCCTTCCTCTCTCAAGCCACACCGTCGGGTTGTCGTCCCTTATCCCGAGCGCGCCGTTGACCGCCTCGAGGGCATCCGGATACCTGTTCTGCTCCGCGAGGATCCTGCCCTTCGTCACGAGGGCTTCTAGGTTCTTCGCCTCCTTCCTCAGTATGTCATCCACAACGGCCAGGCCCTCGTCGAACCTCTGCAGTTTGGAGAGCGTCAAGGCCTTTCGGTTCAGCAGCGCCGTGTTGTCCCGGTCCATGGTCAGGGCGTCCTCGTAGGCCTTGAGGGCCCTCTCGAACTTCTCCAGGCCGAAGAAGATCTCGCCCCTCTTCGCGAATGCGTGGGAGTTGCCCGGATCTATATCGAGAACCTTGTCGAAGCTCTGGATCGCCCCCTCGTAGTTCTTCATCGTCAGGAGCGCGTCGCCTCTCATGTTCCACGTGTGCTTGTCCATCGTGTCCAGCGACACGGCCTGGTCGAAGCTCTTCAGGGCCTCCCCGTACTTGCCCATCTTGGCCAATGAGTGTCCCTTCGTCCTGATAGAATCCAGATGGTTGGGCTGCATCTGGAGTATGTAGTTGCACGTCTCGATGACGCCTTCGTAGTCGCCCGCCCGTTCAAGAACGTCCTTCTTCACTTGCAGCAGCCTCAGGTCCTTCGGGTCCATGGATATGGCGGACTCTATGGCGTTGAGGGCGTCATCGTTCCATCCCAGGTTCTTCGCCGCCAGGGCCTTCTCGTAGTACCCCTCGATGCTTCCGTAGTCGATCGTGGTCATCAGGTCCGCGGCCTCGTAGGTTCCTTTCCATTCGCCCAGCCTCTTGAATATGTCCTTCCTGGCTCTGGCGGTCTCGAGGTCGTTCGGGTCTATCTCGAGTGCCCTCTCGTAGGAGCCGAGCGCCTCCTTGTCCCTTCCGAGCTTGACGAGGGCGTCGGCCATCCTCACGTGCGCGAGCTTGTTTGAGGGGTCGAACTCGATCACCTTCTCGAAGCTGGCGCGGGCATCATCGTACCGCTCGAGCGATGAAAGCGTCAGACCCTTGCTGTACCACACGTGCTTGTCCTTCGGGCCCAGCTTGAGCGCCCTGTCGTACGCGACGAGGGCCTCCTCGTAGTTCTTCAGACCTTCCAATGCCAGCCCCTTGCTGTACCACGTGACCCTGTCCGTTGCGTCGAGTTGAATCGCCCTCTGCAAGCTGTCCAGCGACTGCTCGAAGCGACCGAGCCTTCCCAGCGCCTGGCCCCGGTTCTTCCAGGCCTTCGCGTCCTTGGGGTTTATCTCCACGGCCTTGTCGTAGGCCGAGACCGCCTTCTCGCGGTCCTTCATCCTCTCGTATATGGCCGCCTTCTCCATCCAAGCCGAGTAGTCCTCCGGGCTCAGCCCGAGCGCCAGGTCGAGGGACGTCAGCGCCTCCACAGGTCGCGAAAGGGCGCTCAGAGCCATTCCCCTCTCCTTCCACGTCTCAGCGTCATCGGGATCGAGCGCGACTATTGCGCTCGCGCACGCAACGATCTCCTCCCTTGCGCGCAGCCTCTTGAGGACGGTGAGCTTCTTCCTGAGGAGATCGAGGTCCCTCGGACTCATCTCGAGGGCGATGTCGAACGCATTCTTCGCCTCCCGCAGATCGTCCAGCTCCAGGAGGGCCACGCCCTTGTGATAGAGCGCCTCCTTGTTCGAAGGGTCCGACCTGATGATGTAGTCGCAGACGTTCGCGACCTCTCTCCAGTCCTCCAGCTTGATCAGCGCCTCCTTCTTGCCCGTGAGGGCCTCGACGCTCTCCGCGTTGATCCTCAGGACGCCGTTGTAGGCGCTCACGGCCTCCTTGTGCTTTCCCAGGTTCATGTAGGCGTTTCCCATGCCCAGGTAGGCCTCCTGATCCTTCAGGTCCAGTTGGACGATCGACTCGCCAACGCTCACGACGTCCTCCCATCTCTTCATGACCGTGAAGGCGGCTTTCTTCCCCCTGAGCGCCTCGAGGGATTTCGCGTCTATGGCGAGCGCCTCGTCGAAGGCCCTGACCGCAGCCTCGTGCTCCTCGAGCTCCACGAGTATCCTCCCTTTCAAGAGGTGGCTCTCCCCGTCCCTCGGGTCGTACGTTATGGCCTTTTCGAAGGACCCGAGCGCCTCGTCCCTCTTCCCCAGTTCGTGAAGAATCCTTCCCTTCCGCTTCCACAGGGTAGTGTTCTCATAGTCCAGTTCCAGACACTTCTCCAGGGAGAAGAGGGCGTCCTCTTTCCTGCCGAGGTTCTCCAGCGCCTCCGCCTTCTTCAGCCACATGTCCTTGTCCGAGGGCTCGAGTCTCAGCCCCTCGTCAAAGGTCCTGACGGATTCCTCGTACTGGCTCAGCCTGAAGTAGGCCATCCCCTTCCTCTTCCACAGGCTCCCGTCCTCCGGACGGATGCTGAGGAGCTTCGTGTAGGTGGGGATGTCGGTGTCATCGATCTTCAGGACCTCGAAGAAGCAGTTCTCGGCATCCCGCGTGTCCCCGAGGTCAACGAGGACATCGCCCTTGTTCGACCACACGTCCTTTCTGGCGGGGGCCAGGTTCAGCGCCTTGTCATAAAGCCCGAGAGCCTCCTCGGCCTCCCCTCCATGGTAGAGCATGAGCCCCTTGTGGTTTAGCGCGTCTATGTTGTTCGGGTCCAATTGGAGAGCGTAGTCGATGTGTCCGTTCGCCTCTGTGTCCCTGCCTATCTCGTGGAAGCCGTACCCAAGCTCGTCGTACACGTCCGAGAAGTCGGTCGTCAGCTTCGATATGAACTCCCGGTTCTTCTCAAGGGTCTGGGACGCCTTGGCGAAATAGACGTAGGCGGCATCCCTGGAACCCTTCTGGACGCACTCCTTGCCTCTCTTGATGTTCTTCGAGGCCTTGCCTAAAGTCCTTTTCTCCTTGTCGAAGAGGGAATCCAGAAACCCCATGCCCTTCCACCCGAACGTCAATGGATGGTGGTCGATTTATAATCTTCGGACAACCAGCACCGCTGGAGAGCAGGTCCCGGGACGGAAGCGCGACCCCTCGAGTCGCACGGAAACGGTCTAGCGTGCGATCCATCGTCCCTTGGTGGGAAGAGGGGAACGTTTTTATAATGGCAGCCATATACAGTTGATTTGTCCGACAATTATCGGACAACAATGAGATGGGATGTGACATCGGTGGTACGGAAAAAGACAGTCAGGAAGAAGAAAGTCAAGATGAACGATGCGGAAGCCATGGACTGGATGAAGCATCACACGATCGAGGACGCCAAAGAGCTCGTCTGTGAGATCTCAAGCAGAGGAAAGGACGTGCAGGATATGGTTGAGGTCGTGCGGGAACTCGAGGACATCGCCCACATCGTTGACGACCAGTCAGACTGACGTAGAGCAGCGTGCAGTGCAGGCGCCGGGATTCGAACCCGGGCAGTTGGCTTGGAAGGCCAAAATCCTAGACCAGGCTGGATCACGCCTGCCCGTCCTAGCATAAACAAGCCTCTCTTCATTACCTTTTCGAAAAAAAGAAGATAGGTGGGGATCACCCCACAGCTATCTTAACGGGATGGGCACGGAACTCAGTCATCTTCATAGTCAGTGGAGCAACCGTATGAGCGGTAGACATCTTCCCAACTGTAGTGGTTTTCGTCCATCTTTCTTCACCCCTGTGAGATGAGAGAAGTCCTCGTCCTTTAAATACGTAAGAAGGGGGGAGTGGAGTGAAAGTGCTCGCGTCAATAGAACTGTGTGTGAGAGAGCACCTGCTTCACGATGAGCGCAAAGGAGAGGGACAGCACGACCGTCCCCCAGTCAGCGACCCCGAGAGCGAAGAGCCCCAGGGAAATGCCCACGATGACGAAGAAGGCTCCCAAGAGCACCTTGAGGTCGATATCGTCAAGGAAAAGAATGAGTATTCCAAGAGCCACGAAGAGAACGGTTCCCGAGACTAGCGCGGTGACAAGAGCGTCCATTATCCCATCCTTGTGACGTATAGTGATTCTCTCTAATAAATCCTTATGCTTTGTGTCTGACGCGCACGGCCTCGCCGCGCTTGCTCTCGACCATCTCCTTGGCGGGCATGCGGGCCACGCCGACCGCTCGAACCTCGTCCCCGCAGACGACGGCGACATCGTCCCCTTCCCTTATGTTCGGGTCCGCGCCCGTGACGCCGATCGCGAATATGTTCCCCTCAGGGCGGAAGTCCTCGATCGTGACGCAGTACGCCTTCTCCCGCGCAAGGATCCTTCCCCCCTCCAGCGTGAGCGAGAGCATCCCCCTTGACGGCACGAGCGTTGCGAGATGCTCCTCCCCGATTATCCTGACGTTGGGGTACCTTCCCCTGAGCCCGCAGTCCTTCACGAGGTCCCCGCCCACGTCCCCGAACTGGAACACGGCCAGGTTCCTGACGTCCTGGATGAGCCTCTCCTTCCTCCCCGTCCGCTCGACGTCCTCGGTCGCCTCGGTAAGGGCCTTCCCGAGAGCCACGATCGAGGATGACGAGGTCAGCGATCCCTCCGTCATGAACACGGCGTCCTCCAGCATGTCGGAGAGGAGCTCCTTCTCCGCCCCGAGATGGACGACCATGCGGGTGTACTCGTTGCGCTCCAGGAAAGACTGCAGCTCCTCGCGGATGATCTTCGCCTCCTCCCCGCTCCAGTCTCCCGTGACCGGTATGTCGTAGTCCTGGGCGGGATGGAAGAGCTCCAGCTCCCTCGGGACGAGTCCGAGGGGAGACGTCACTATCATCTCGTGGATCGCAGGCCTGTTCCCGGACGCCTTCACCGCCCGCCTGAATATCCTGTGGGACTTGGAGAGCGAGTACGGCTTGCGGGCCGAGCACGGGATGAGCAGGAGCACCGCCGCGCCTGGCGGTCTCGAGTAGCGCTGAAGCAGCCTCTTCCTGAACCTGAGCACGTCCGGTCGGTACAGGGAAGCATCGGACAGGGCGAGAACCTCCCCGCCCGTCACGGGGACGCTCGGTTCCACCGCCGCGTAGAGCCTCCGGTCCATGTGCCTCATGACCGAAACGCACCAAGCGCTCGAGAGCATCCTCCTCTCCGCCAGTTCCCTCAACCGCCCGCGCTCGATGGCGTTCCTGCACACCTGGAGCTCCCTCAACAGGACGTGGGAGTTGTGGTCCCTCAGGTTGTCTTTGGTCACTCCTTCCTCGCAGGTCGGGCAGTGGCAGATCTTCCTGCCAGCCTCCTCGTAGGGCATTGACCCCCTCTCCGTGTGGAACCTGCCGTAGCCCGATTCCACGACCACCCTCAGGGAGTCCGCGAGGTCGACGCTGCAGTAGATGAGCACGCTCAGGTTCGCGGGCGTGGCGATGCCCGGGGCGTATGCCAGCCCGTGGGGCGACATGCTGGACCTGACCGCCATTACTCTCTTCGCGAACTCCAGCGGGTGCCTGAGCATCTCCATGGCGTTCCCGAGGACGAAGACCCGCTCGGGGAGCTCCGTGACGCGCTCTGCAAGCTCCGTGCTCCGGCCGCGGACGACGACGAAGTCGTCCCCCTCTCCCGTGACGTTGATGTCGTCCAGGCTCATCGGATAGCCCAGGTCTGGCGGTATGACGTTCTCCCCTGACAGGTCCGACGGCAGAAAGGCGCTACCCGCGTCCAGGACGAACGGCTTGTCCGTCTCCGTCTCCTTCGAGAGGAGCAGGACCTCCGAGCTCTCGGGAGGACGCACCCTGTCGCTCTGAAAGCAGAGGACGTTGGGCGTCTCCACGGTCCAGTCCATCAGGTCCCATTTCCCTATGCGGGCCAGCCAGTCTCGTCTCAACGTTTCGAGCAATCGGTCTGTGCAAGAGACGGCGGAGATAAAAACCTATCTCGAGCCCATCAGCTCTTCGACCTTCTCCTGGATGACGCGCTTCTGGACCCCGCCCGTAATCCTGTCCTCGTGCTCGCCGTTGCTGAAGAACAGTATGGTCGGCAGGGACATTATCCCGAGCTTCCTGGCGGTTTCCAGGTTCGCGTCCGTGTTCATCTTCGCGAAGAGTATCCTGCCCTCGTATTCCTTTGCGAGCTCCTTGATCGCGGGCTCCAGAGCGAGGCAGGGACCGCACCAGGGCGCCCAGCAGTCGATTACCACGTTATCGTTTGTCGATACGACGCTGTCGAAGTTGCCGTCGTTCAGCTCCATGAGCTCGGATGGCGAATCAGAACTTCCCATGAGATCTCCTTCAGAACCAGTGATGGCGCAACGCTCCGTCAGTATAAATCGTTTGTCGCGGGATGCGGTTCAGAGGGACGCGCGAGAACCGCCCGAAGCTCTTCGCCCTCAAACGGGTTTCGTGCCCTCGACTATCACGCTGATCACGGAGCGGATGGCTTCCTCCGCCTCTTCCCGGGACAGGTCGAAGCTGCTCATCATGGCGCTCACCGTCGGGTCGTTCGACAGGACCTCCATGGAACAGCCGGACTCGGTCCTGATGCTCACGTCCTGGAAGCCGGCCTGCTCGATCAGTCCGATGTAATCCTCTCTGAGGACCGCCCCGGAAAGGCAGCCGACGTACGCTCCCATGTCGGCTCTCACCGCCTCTGGCAGCTCCTTCAGCAGGACGATGTCCGAGACGAACATCCTGCCCCCTGGTGTCAGGACCCTGAAGGCCTCCCTGAAGACCTTCCCCTTGTCAGGTGAGAGATTGATCACGCAGTTCGAGATTATCACGTCGACCGAGCCGTCATCGACCGGAATGTCCTCGATGTCGCCGAGCCGGAACTCCACGTTCTCGAAGCCGCCCCTCTTGGCGTTCTCTCTGGCCCTCTCGACCATCTCGGCGGTCATGTCGACGCCGATGACCCTCCCCTTCTCGCCGACCCTCCCGGCCGCGAGGAAGCAGTCGATGCCCCCGCCCGAGCCGAGGTCGAGGACGGTCTCGCCCTCCCTGAGAGTGGAAAGGGCGACCGGGTTCCCGCATCCGAGACCCATGTCCGCGTCCTCGGGAATGGCCTTCAGCTCCTCGTCCGTGTAGCCAACGCCCTTGCTGACCTGGGACCCCCTCGGAGTCCCACAAGCATCGACCGCGGGCCCGCAGCATGAACAGCTCTTCTTGGCGATCTTCGCATAGCCTTCCTTCACTGCCTTCTTGACCTCATCGTCCTTCATTCCTTCACCTCCGCTACTCCTCCAGCACATCCTTCATGATGGGCCCGAGATGACCCTTGACCATCTCTGCCAGCCCCTCGACCTTGATCAGTGTGATGCAGCAGATCTCATCACCCCTTTCCCAGATGACGACTGCCAACTTGTCTCCAGCGCCGATCCCTGCCCTGTCCCTG
>JAJISH010000316.1 GCA_022848825.1 Thermoplasmatota archaeon | reverse complement strand
CAGCTTCTCGTTGGCGACCTCCTCCCGCAACCGCACCCCGTTCGCCATCAACCTGTACAGGTCATACAGGTCCCTTGCCCTGTCCCGCGTGTAGATGGCTCGGATCTTCTCCGCAGCGATCTCCTCGAAGTGCATGACCTCCAGCACATACGGGAGGATGTCGTAGTAGGGCGGGTCGATCTCTGCGCTCTGAGGAGGGAGGGAGACCTCTTCCCGCCTGCTGGCCTCTATCCGTATGGTGCAGATGCTCCTCCGGTCCCTGAACAGGGGACCCTGGATCCTGAGCCTGAAGCCCAATGTCCTCTCGTCGTCCACGAGGTTGTCCACGTCCGCGGCGAAGTTGTAGGACTCGATGGCGCCGGTCACCGCGTCCCTGAGGCCGCCCAGGGAGACGTCCGCGGCGAGCGTGAAGTCCAGGTCCTCGCTGAACCGCCTGAGCAGCCCTGTCTTCTGGAGGGCCGTCCCGCCCTTGAAGACGAGAATGCCGCCCATCTTCCGCGAGAGGGCTCCGAGCACGATGTGCTGGAGGTAGTCCTTCTCGACCTGCCCCAGCGAGAATCCCGTTATGCCGACGTATCTCCTCAGTTCCTCCCTGTTCATTCGATCACCGCGTTCACGATCACCCGCCACTTCGGATCGTGCTTGCCCCTCCTCGGCAGCGCCGGGTCCAGCGGGACGTAGGTGCCCGACAGCTCCGCGGGATCGATCGAGGGTCCGCCGGCTCCCACTGCGTTAAGGAGGTATCCCGTCCGCTTAAGAACGGACTGCTTCCCGGTCCTCCTGGCGTACTCCAGCGTCTTGCGGCTGTCCACACCGCTCCTGATCGCCGAGACCACTTCGCCCAAGGGGACATGTCCCGGAAACAGCATGCCGTCCACGACAGCGCGCTCCTTCTCGGCGATGAACGCGACCCTCCCGGCGAGGTACTCCTTCCTGAAGCCGAAGACCAGCCTGCTGGCGGTCTTGATGAATCGCAGCACGTACCGCCCGTCCTCCAAGTGCAGGTGGCGACTCCCGGAGTGAACGGGATTGACGACATCGATGACCCTCGGGGACTGTGTGGTGGACCCGTGGTATTCGAACGCGGCCCACAGGGAGACGTAGGAGGGTACGTAGATCCCCGTGGCGACGGCCAGTGCGTTCGTGGAGGGCAGCGCGTACCGCCCCCTCAGGACCCTCATGACTATCCCCGCCTTCACGAGCCTGCTCAGGAGGACGGATGCAGAGCCCACCTTCAAGCCCACCAGTGCCGCGAACTGCTGTGTCGTGAAGACCGGCGTCTGATGCGACTCCATCGCCTTCACGATTGACAGTCTGTCCATGGTCGAGCATACGCTGACCTCGGTATATATGTGTTTTGTTATGGATAGTTTAACAGGAATGTAATTTGTTGCGAACTGAAACATATATCCGGGAGGTCCTGGAGATGGGCAGGGACTTCGCCGGCGCCCTCCTCCGCCCGCACGGGTGGGTGCTGGTCGAGGGAGACATGTCGGCGGAGACGCTCGCCGCCGTGAGCCGGGAGGTCGTGACCCTCGAGGAGTGCGTGCGGATGATGAACGAGTGAGCGCCCCACCTCGAGTCGCAAACGAAAGCACTAGGGACAAGCAACTGAGAATGGAACGATTATACTATTATAGTAGCACTCATTGACTCATGTTTGCCCTATTGTAATAGGAAATATGATATACTAGTACGCCTATTGTAACTGTACAATGGCGCTGAGAGACGAGATGGGCCTCGCAAGGGCACTGCATGACCAGAACCCCTGGTGGAGCTCTGGTACGGTTCCCGAGGCCTTGTTCAAACCCTTCCGCAGGCGGGATTTCTACACGCTTCGGGATAAGATGGACAACGAGGCGATCCTGGCGATCATCGGACCCCGCCAGGTGGGAAAGACCACCGTCATGCACCAGCTCGCGCAGGACCTGATGGGAAGTGTGGACCCGAGGCGCATCCTCTACTTCTCCTTCGACTATCCGTACCTGGACACCCTCACGGAGGCGCCGCTGACGCACATACTCGATACGTATGCCACTCAGGTCCTCCGGGAACCCGTTGGTGAGCTGACGGACCGGATATTCGTCTTCCTGGACGAGGTCTGCAAGCTCGACGGTTGGAGCGAGGCACTCAAGGGCTGGTACGACCTCAGGCGTCCCATCAGGTTCGTCCTCTCAGACTCCTCGAGCCAGAGCATCCTTCGAGGGAGCTCGGAATCCCTCGTCGGCAGGATCGAGATACAGAGGATGCTCTCCCTTAAGTTCATCGACGTCATCGGCTACCACGAGGAGATTGGCATCCTGAAGGATGCGAACCACGAGCTGCGGGAGGCCCTGCGGCTCGCCGTCGAGAATGACGATGCCGGTGTCTTCGCGGAGGTGGCGAGGCAACAGCTCAGCGCGCTTGCCCCCCATGAAGCGAAGTTGAGGATATACCTCCACGACTACATGCTGAAGGACGGCTACCCGGGACTGCTGGACGTCGACTCGCTTCCCGAATGCTCGCGGGCACTGAGAACATACGTGGACCTGACCATCTATAAGGACCTGATCAGGCTCTTCGACATAAGGGACCCGCGAGCGCTGGAGGGGCTGGTCTCCCTCATCGCCCAGGAGTCCTCGAGGAGGATGAACAACGAGACCATGACCCGGGCGCTGGGCGTGAGGCTGGAGACCCTCAACAGGTATCTGGACTACCTGGAATCCGCCTTCATGCTGTCGCGGTCGGAGTTCTACACCAGAAGCAGGGCATCGAGGATGAGGAAGTCGAAGAAACTGTACCTCACGAACGCCGGGCTCAGGAATGCGATTACGGGAACGCTCAGGGAGACCACGCTCCAGGACCCCTTGGAGATTGGCAAGATCGCTGAGACCGTGGCCCACGACCACTGCAAGAGGCTCAAGTACTGTCTGGAGCTGTCGGGACCTCCCGAGCTCTTCTACTGGAATGACAGGGTAACGGAGGTGGACATAATCATGGAGCTCTTCGGGAAGCCTGTTCCAGTGGAGGTGAAGTACCGCTCTTCAGTCACGAGCAGCGACATTCGCGGGGTGCAGAGGTTCATGGAGGCGCACAATTCCCCGTTCGGCATGGTCCTGACCAGGGACGACTTCTCTTCAACGGAGAAGTTAGTACTTCTCCCGCTCTGGTTCTTCCTCGTGATGTGCTAGTTGATGTCGAGTACCGACCTCGTGTAGGCTCTTGGAGGCTTTGGATTAGCTGGCAGAGAGGTTCCGAGCGACCCCGACGATACTACTCGACGATATCGACTTATACTCTCCAAACCTTGGTCGGATGAGGTGGATGGAATGCCGAATCTCACGGTGAAGAAGGTCTCCACGATCGTGCGGGACTACTTCGACGAGGTCAAGAGGAGCAAGTTCATCTTCGACGTTGTCTCCGTGAGCCATGATGTGGACGAATGGAAGGTCCTCTGCGAGGTCTCGAACGTGTTTGACGAAGAGCCGCGGGCCTACAGCGTCATCGTCGATGAGAGCGGGGAGATCTCGGATGTCCGTGAGACCGAGGAAACCGGATCCTGTCGATTCGAAAAGCAAGCGAGGGCTGAGCAGTTCGTGTAGTCCTGCGCCTTTGGAACGACTTCCCGCATGGACTTGAGGGATGCGTCTAGATGTAGTCCGACATTTGCACGTCCTGAAACGCTTATGTATGCCAGAAACCATTCCACACCATGAAGATGAAGCACGTCCAGACAGAACTGGACCTGACCTCATACTCGAAGCTGAGGAACATGTGCGAGATGAGGAACATCCCGCTGAAGGAGGCGGTCAGGAACGCGATCATGGAGTACATCAGTAGGAGAGAAGGAGGGGTCGAGAGCGATTCCATATTCTCCATCGTGGGTGCCCTTGATCTCGAAAGGAGGGACTGGAGCGAGCGCAGGGGTTGGGGTACTTCAGGAGATACTACGACAAGGCGATCGACCTAACGGACTCGCTGTCCTTCGCCATCATGGAGCGGATGAAAATCGATACGGCCTTCGCTTTCGACCGGGACTTCGAGGTCCACGGGTTCGTCCTGCTTCCTTCCTAGATTCCCGAGTCGTTGCTCGCAGCACATGCGGATGCAGAACGAGTGATACCGCAAAGTATTTGGACAGTCGTATCGATTGAAAGGATG
>JAJISH010000315.1 GCA_022848825.1 Thermoplasmatota archaeon | reverse complement strand
CTCGGACCGTCTTCTCCACCTGGTTCATCGTCGGAACGTAGGAAGCCAGGTGTCCCCCGGCTCTGAGCGCTCGAAACGCCGATTCGATGGCCTCCCAAGGGTTCGGCATGTCCAGCACAAACGCATCAACGTTCTCTTCCTCTACACCGTTGATGACGTCTCCTTCCACCAGAGAGCAAGCGTCGAGCATTCCCGCCCTCTTCACGTTCTCCTCCGCGATCCTTCTGAAATCATCCCGGGTCTCGTACGATATGACCTTGCCGTGGGGGCGGACGAAGTTGGCCAGGACTATCGTCAGTGCGCCCGAGCCAGTGCCTCCCTCGACGACCGTGCACCCTGACCGTATGTCACAGTTCACAACTATTGCCGCCGCATCCTTCGGCAACACTATCTGCGCCTTGCGCCTGATCGATTCGACCCTGTCGAGGAGGCTTGGCTCCAGAACGAGGAACTCGGCGTCACCGATGCTGATCACATTCCCCAGAGTGCTCTCATCGATTCCGGACGTGTCGAGAACGCCAAGCTGGCCAACCCTCACCGTACCGCCAGTGAGAGAGACAATTCTCTTCCTTCCCTTCGAATCGACAAGCACTATCTGCTTCACGATTCTGAATCAGGGACTCGGCTTTAAGCCTATGGAATCGAGTTGTCTATGACCCAATCTGCGCCTGTGCTTTTAAGGACCCAGTAGGCCTCTCCAGTGACCAACGGATCGAACAGGTTGATCTTCCTGAGATAGTACGGTGGCGCGGCTCCGTCAAAGCCCTCTGCCTCGGTCGCGCCAGTGTCACTCACGATGTGATCCAGGAATGTTGGTACACCGATGAGATTCCAACCTTTCTCCATCGTCACTGAGACAGTTCTCGGTACCAGACCGGCCACGGTCAGATCCCCACCTACTGAGACATCGACCCAAAGACCCATCGTGATATCGATCGCTGGGAGGTCCGTGTAGTCCTTCACCGAACTCCAGGTCTTCCACGGATCGGCAGTGTCAGATGCAACATACGTCCACACCCTGGCGACGCTGATCGTCTGGAAGATGCTCTCTACGCTGGGATCCGACGCTTTGACAGGAATGGATATCAAGTGGATTCCCGCCGTGAGCGGCATCGTGAACTTGGCCCCGATGTCTGGACATTCCGACTCGAGGACGCCATCAAACGCCCTGACACAGTAGAAGTAGTTCAGGGGGTCCCCATGGCCCGTTCCGAGGTCGGTCCACGTGTACGATGGGCTCTGCGTCGCTATGACATTGTCCACGTTCTGATAAGGTCCGAGATAGCTCGTCGCTCTGTGAATCGCGTAGTAGACGATGTCCATCTCTCCCGACCCATCGTCGGGCGAAGCGTCCCAGTTAAGTGTCACGTCGGCGAGAGCAGGTGAGAGTAGGGCGTCGGTCATCACCGGCATCGCCGGCTTCTGGGCGCCCACAGCCGTCAGGCAGATCTCTACATATTCGTGATCCCCCCAATAGCCCAAGGCATCCTGGCCGTGTACCCATGCTTTCCTGCACTGCCCGAGGAGCCAAGTACCAGGGACGTCGACGACGGCAGAGACTCCCTCTATCGGGCTGTCGAATCCCGCGTCCGTTGCGCTCATGGAGGTTCCAGTACCGTCCTGCGCGGGCGTGGGTCTGAAATCCTGAAGGAAGTACTCCGCTGCGGCGATATCGTTGTAGCCCGTGCTCACGTCATCAACGTTCCCAGTCAGCAGGAACTGGCTGTACGCGGTTAGGTTGAACGGGTTCGGATTGGATGCAACAACAGTTGTCACTGGACCCAGGTTGTCAGCGTCGTTCCACCAATCCCAGTTGTATATCCTGAGATAGATGTCCGTGTCACCCTTCTGGCTCCTTGCATGGTATGTCGTGAAGATGGTCGTGTCGATCGTATCGGTTATGGGCTGGCCCTTTCCGTACGCATCAGCCGTCAGCTCCGACGTCACTCCGGAGGCATAAGCATCCTGTGAGAAGACCACATGAATGTTCGGAGATCCGAGTAGTGGGATGGTGTCTTCCTCGTAGAATGTGACCACCAGCGTGTTCGAGGCGTCATCGATGTCCAGGACTGGTCTGGTGACGTAGTATGTCTGACTCACAATGCCGCCGTATGGCACGTTGAGCTCTGTCGAGTCTGGTGTCCAGGGGGGATTATGGTCCCATGGTTCCCAAGTGGCACCCATATCGTCCGAATAGACCACAAACATCTGCTTGTCCTCATTTGAAGTCACGCTCTGAGTGAAGACATCGTATACTCTGTTTCCATTGGGCCCTTCACCTGTGCTGACTCCCGCAGGGAACATCAGGCTGCCGGGTGTATTCGTGATGTCCTGCTTCACACCGAGGTTCGGATGGAAACTGGCCCCGTCGAAGTACTGGAAGCAAAGGTCTCTCTTGTTCACACTGGAACCGGCAAGTCTCCAGTAGTAGATGATCCAAGCCACGCCGTTCTGGTCCACGAATCCGTTCGGGAAGAAGTGGTAGTTTCCGTCCTGCGGTGATATCACCGCGTTGGGTGTCTTGTTCGTCCATGTGTCGCCTCCATCGTACGAGAAGAACGCGAGCACGGAAACCTGAGTGGGATTCGGCTGTCCGCTGAAGGAGTATTCGAGGACCTCATTGATCAATAGGAGCTGGTCCGTAGGCCCTGAAGGCGGACTTGGAAGCGGCAGCAAGAACGTCATTCGCTTCACATTATGCCATCGCGGTCCGGAGTTCGTGTCAACGTGACTTAGGGTCCAAGAGGCGTATGGCGCGTCCGAGTATGCCACATACACCCAGTCGCTCCTATCATCGACGGCGGAGATGGCGGGGTCGTTACCGTGCCACGATATGAACACACGATGCGACCAGTTCGTGGAGCTGTCATTGAAGTAGGTCATGCGGATATCGGTCGGGCCATCTGGCACCCATGTTATCCTGTTCGGGGCTCCGAACGTGAGCCCCCCGTCTGTCGAGTGCTTGACCTCCACTCGCGTTCCTTCGGTCGCTTCCGCCTTATACGCAATGAAGACGTGATCCGTGAAGCCGTCGTTGAAGGCAACGATGTGTGGCTCCGTCTGGCTGTAAGTCTCATTGGTGACCTGTATCACCCTAGGAAGTCTCTGCTGAATGACATCCACCACGAGGCAGAGCCTATCTGACGCGATTGGATCGGTGATGTCATTCTGGGACGTTCCCTTGATGCAGAACGTGTATGCGCCGGTTGTAAGCAGTGGATTCGCGGAGATTATGGCCGTCAGGTCCCTGCCCTCGTTGGATTCCAGCGCAAGATCGGTGACAGTGGCGCCGGTGTTGTTCTTGTATGCGACCGTTATGAGTGGAGTGGGTGGGTCGATTGGCGTCTCACCCACTGCAATGGTGTCCTGAAACGATCCGAAGTTCAGGACGTTGAAGGAGAAAGCGGCTGACCCGCCAGGATGGACCGTGTATCTGAGCGGGTTCACCGTCGTCAGAGCAACGTGGTAGTCCCTGATTGGTCCCACATCTGCAGAGAAGATGATCCCGAACGGAGGATTGTCGCCGGCGTTGTCACCCACGATTTTCACTGTCCAAATCCCTACCTCGGGCTCCTCAACGAAGATGTTCTCCACTGTGTTGTAGTCATCATCAGTGTCCATATCGAATGTGAAGTAGTAGTCGGGATCCCAGTCGAAGTTGCCCGGATCAGGATAGGACCAGTCATCGTACTCGGGGTAGTTATTCTCAGTCGCAAAGAAGTTCCCCTTGTAGACCGTCCCGCTGGGGGAGATGGCTTCCAGGTCGAGATCGTCCTTAAGGAATGGCTGCATCGGGGCTATGTGAGCCATAGTGATCTTCAGCGGGACTCGCGACGAGCGGATGTTGAGGTTCATGCCGCCGTGTGTGGTGGCGTCCCAGACTTCTCCTGTACCGAGGTTGCCGGTGCTCCACTGGTTGGTTCTAGGCGCGGTCGGGAACAGGGAGTTCCTGATGTTCACCTTTCCCCAACCCTGGTCATAACTGGGATAGCCGTATCCCATGTCGGTTGCACCATTGATGAGTGTCGCTTTCACGAGGGGAGATGTGATTTCGCTGACCGTGAGACCGTAGTACTCCCTGTAGAACTCCCTTGTCAGCGCAGCATGTCCCGCAACTCGCGGTGTCGATGCCGATGTGCCACCCATATACCAGTAGTCCGCGTTCGCCCACGACCCAGGCAGATTATAGTGCTGGTAGTCCGTGATGTCAGCGTACTCGTTGTATTCGGCTCGAGCCGAGTGCGTACTTGCAAGCTCCGACGTGCCGACGATGTCGGGTTTGAGTCTGGTCAGCACAGGTCCCCGGCTGCTGTAGGAGGAAAGCTGTGAGGGGTCGTCCGACCCGGCGCCCTCGGAGGGGCGGTCGTTTTCTCCGGCTCCTACGCTAATCCCATTATGCGAGTTTCCCCCGCCGCTGACAGTGTTCCACCCGGGTCCGGCATTCCCAGCCGCAAACACAACAAGGGCGTCTGGATTGTCCCACATAAAGCCGTCGACGGCCATTGCGGCCTGCCCGTAGAAGTTCTGCACGGACGTTGGTCCAAAGCTGTTGGAGTGCTGTCTTGCGCCATCTGCGTACTGGAGTTCCCACACGAGCGGCATAGGAACAATCAGGCCGCCTCCAGACCCGGTGGAATCAAAGGTAAGCTCTGCTTCTGGGGCCACGCCCGCGTATCCATCCGTGTAGTCATCATCGCACGGGTTGCCCTCTCCATCCACAAACTCCTTGATGTACCCATTGCCGAGGGCGTCCCCCGCCACGTGGGTTCCGTGACCGCCAGGATCGTCGGTATGTCCGGTATGCGCCCTTATCGACAGAACCCTGTCTCTGCTGCAGCCACCGCCAGGACCCTTGAAGAAGTCGTAATGACCGCTAGTCGTGGAACCTGTGTCGAATCCCGTGTCGGCGATTCCTATGACCTCCCCTGCACCAGTCAACGCTATCGGGCTTCCCAATAGTGGATCGTACAACCCGCTGATTGAGC
>JAJISH010000314.1 GCA_022848825.1 Thermoplasmatota archaeon | reverse complement strand
CACGGACCCGAGGTTCAAGGACAGGTTCTGGAAGGACGAGATCGAGCTGATGCTGAAGATCAAGAAGAAGGCGGAGCAGCAGGCGCTGGCGAAGTACGGGCTCGATTTCGCGACGGACACGTACCTGCCGGAGAAGCTGACCCAGCTGGGCCTGCTGAAGTAGGCTTTCTGCGGGCGCATCCTTATAAGAGATTTCTGTCTTATTGCGGACGATGAAGATCACCCCAGAGTGCTTTCCCTGCCTGCTTCGGCGGTCGCTCTACGAGACGAACCTCGTGAATCCGGAACTCGGCTACGAGGCGATGAAGACCGCCGCGGACGTCCTTCTCTGCGAGTTCGGCGAGAACTCGAACTCAGCGGAAGTGGCGACCAAGGTTCATCGGGCGGTGTACGACCTGCTGGGGACGGACGACCCGTACAAGGACATCAAAAAGAGATGCAACGACATCGCGCTGAAGCTCTACCCCCGCGCGGAGGAGCTTGTCCGCGGATCTGAGGACCCATTCAAGGCGGCGGTGATATGCTCGATCGCGGGGAACGTTCTGGATTTCGGCATCGCATCGAAGATCGGCGGGCCGGAGGAACTGGAGTCGGTCTTCGAGGACCTCTGCTCGGAGGGCCTGGGACATGACGACACTCCCAGGATCAGGGAGATGCTCTCCGAATCGGAGGAGGTCCTGCTCTTCGGGGACAACGCCGGTGAGATAGTCTTCGACAGGCTCCTGATCAAGGAACTGAAGAAGCTCGGCGGGAGGGTCTCCTACGTCGTGAGGGGCGAGCCCATCCTCACGGATGCGACCATGGAGGACGCTCGGGAGTTCCACCTGGACGAGCTGGCGGACGAGGTCCTGACCACGAACGCGTTCGCGGTGGGCGTGGACTTCGATCGCTTGGGCAGCACTCTGAAGGGGAAGTTGGAGGGAGGCAACCTGATAATCTGCAAGGGCATGGCGAACTGGGAGTCCTTCTCCGATCAGGACTACAGGCCGATCGCCTACCTCGCTCGTGCAAAATGCAGGCCGATCGCGGAGAGCATGGGCGTCCCGCTCGACCGGAGCTCCGCCAAGCTCTTCGAGTGATTCATTCTTGCGCCTGGATCTCTTCTTGCTCTGAGCGGGCGAACTGGATCATCTGCACGGATACGACGAACACCCACACGAGTGCCTCAAGCACCGCGATGGTCTCCATCAGCGGGCCCGTCCCGAGCAGGATGACCAGCACGATCGTAAGGGCGATCATAACGACCGTGAGCGGCGCCGCCACCCGCCGGAATACGGGAGAGCGGACCATCGGAAGAGCCAGGATGATTACTGCCACCCCGAGCGATGCGAAGAAGGAAACGCTGACGATGTAGTGGGTCGGCACCTGGTCCTCCGGGAAGACACCAACGAGGAACAGGAAGATCCCCGCCAAGGCGCACACGAGGCTGCCCAGCTTCCCGAGGACGTGGTCGCGCAGAGTGTTCCACAGGCCCCAAGCGAATGGAATCGTGATGAGCCCCGCTGTCATCACGCCAATGTTGAAGGCGAAAGCCCCCTCGCGGACGCCCAGGTCGCTCAGGTAGTGCCCGCCAAAATCATACCACGGACTCAACGCCCATGCC
>JAJISH010000313.1 GCA_022848825.1 Thermoplasmatota archaeon | reverse complement strand
TCCTCAATCATCTGATACGAGTCCTCGACATAGCCGGGGTTGACGGGCAGGTCACCCCAGTCCACGACCGAGCAATGGTCGAAGATGCTCACGTCTAGAACCTAATTGTGGTGGCGAAGCAGGGCAGAGACGTTCCGGATGGCCTCCGGCCCGAACCGTGCTCCAACCCTGTATGACGCCCCGGTGTCAAACGGGACACCGACGATGGCGATGTCAACCCCCTCGGTCGTCTTGATATGAGGAAGGCGCATGAATGTCTTGATGCCGGAGAACCTCGGAGACTCCCGGGGGTCAACAGGCCTATACCCCTCCATTGAAACGCACCTACTCTTCAGGAGGAAGAAGATCTATAAAATCGCGCGCACAGAAAGTCTTAATTCGCTCCTCTTGGAGATTGAGACAAGAGTTGTTCTAACATGGCTAAGACCAACATCTCCGTCGAGGGCATCTCGAACGTGTTCGAAGAAAAGATAGTTGAGCTCCAGGAGGAGCCCGAGTTCCAGTGGAGCCTCGCCAGGACGACGTACGAGACCGGCGAAGACGGGAAACCCCTCGTAAAGCTCGCAGTGGGGAACGTGCCTCTTGACTATGACCTATGGGCGGGTCTGAGGAACCCAGCGGTAGTGGGCCTCCACCCAGCCGGCCTCCGAGAGATATGGGAGTTCTATGCGAACCGGAGGCGACCCAGGGTGGACGAGTCCGGGAGACAGACCATATTCCAGGTTCCCCGCTCCTATGACTACGCGAGGAAGAACTACGGTCGAGCCGTAATCGCCTCCGTGATGCTCCCCTTCTCATCGAAGGTCGTGGACGACTATCTCGACGCCGTAAAGGAGAATCCGAAGGGCTCATCCCACAAGTTCGCTCGGATGTACAACGACGTCAACCTCATGATAGACAAGGCAACCGTCAGGACGGCCATAGACCTCGTAGACGGCGAGAACGGTGTCCTGGCCATGGACAACAAGACCGTGACCGCTCTCTCTGAGGAAGCGATCCCCAAGACCCATCAGGGAATCAGCCACGGCCCCTCGAAAGACGGCAACTACCCCCAGAAGAGCATCGCGGTTCTCATGGGATTAGGGCAATTCGGGATATCCCGGCTCCTATTCAGGGACGAGATCGTAGACGGAAAGGTAAGCAGATACATCGGGCCCATCAGATCTATCATTGTATTCGACAAGCAAGAGCCCGTAAAAAACGGCAGAGGCGGAGTAGTGTATCCAACTGAGCAATGGCGGAAGTACCTCTTCTCCCTCTACGACTTCACGAACACTGACCCAGGCGTAAACGGCAGCAGGTTCTGCTCATACATCTCCCTCAACGACGGAGGCTGCGGTAAATGCATCGAAGGCTGCCCCTCAGGAGCAGAGTACAACTCCGCCCCCTCGTCTGACGGAGGCTACGCCGACGACGTGGACAACCAATCCCACAGGTTCTGGGAGGGGAAGCTACAGTTCGACTACGCCAGCTGCTGCGACGACAGGGGGCAGCTCTCCAACCTGTATCCTGAGTGGTCCTGCGCCAGGTGCGTCACAATCTGCGCCTCAGAGGGCGTGAGAAGACTCGAAGCAGCCAAGGGCTTCTACAGTCGAATGGATGAGCTGACGAAAGAGTAGACCGCGCGCGCATCCACGCTACCACTGGAGCCCGCAGTCT
>JAJISH010000312.1 GCA_022848825.1 Thermoplasmatota archaeon | reverse complement strand
GAAGCTTATCATCACCGCGGCTCCGCTCGTCACGACGCTCTCTCCCGCCCAGGTGACGGACTCCCTCACACTGTCCTCTTTCGACCTACCCCTCAGTCTCTCTTCCCTGTATCTTGCCATCAGGAATATCGCATAATCCGTTCCTGCACCGAGCATCGCCGTGAGGGTCAACGTAAGTACGCTGAAATGGACGTTGCCAACATAGCTCCCGATCAGAAAGATCATGCCCTGGCTGATGACCACCGCAATGCCTATGCCACCGACGGGCACCATGGGAGCGACGATCGAGAGGAAGAAGACCCCGATGAGAATGAAAACGAGGGCGATGGTGACGATATCGATTCTCTCGACGTCCTCCCAGGCCTTCTCCTCGAGGTCCGCCTCCAGAGCAGAATTGCCTGTAACGAGTATCGTCTCCTGGTCGAGAGAAAGAGACACCCTCAGTTCGTCTATCGAATCCCCTATTGTTCTGACGTTCTCCAGGATCGGCTGGGACCCATCGGACTCCCGGAAGCTGGACGCCCTGGTGAACCCTACGGTAATGATCATTATCCCCGTTTCCTCATTCAAGAGGTTCGACTTCACCGTCTCTGGAACCGCAACGGGATAGGCGTCAAGGGTCGCTGAGGAGATGATCTGCTGCACGAAGGTGTAGATAGTTTGGCCAGCTGGTGATGGCCCAAGGTCGAGGACCTCCCGCAGGAAAGTGATGTTCTGGACACCTAGATAGGAGCCTGCAAGAGCGACGGAGTAGTTGTGAATCGCCACCGCATCATTCCACGTGAGAATATCGAAGCTTGCCCAAACACCGGTCATGAACAAGTCCATCTCATCCTCGGGAGGAAAGAGACCGAGCGATGGGAGGGCGACGAGGTTGATTACTTCATCTGCCCTTTGAAACTCGTCGTAGAGAAGGGGGTCGAGGTACACCGACACATTGCCAGGATCGAAAGTCTCATTCCATGTCTGCCAGAAGGCATAGGAGTAGTTGTAGAGGAGGGGAAGGAATGATGAGTTTGGCACAAACATCGAATAGCTGTCCCAACTCATTGCGAAGACCGAGTCGTTCACAGGATTGTTCCCCCAAGAGGACGCATAGAAGACGGGACCTCCGAAGATCAAGGAGGCGGTCAGGTTCACCTGGCCCTCCGTCTCGCTTACGAGCGGGTAGATCAATGGGACCGTTCCAAGATGATAGTCCCTTGATATCGAGTAGATCGATGTGAAGTTGTCAAGATAATCGATGTTGCCCTGTCTGACCTCGTCTTCGAGTTGGAGGTTGAAGTCCCTGATTCGCGAGGAGAACACATCAACGGATTGCACGACGACCAAGGCGGTGCTGTTTGCGATGCCCGTGGGAAACTGATCGGAGATGAGCTCGGCCGCCTTGGCGGATTCGATATCCTCCGGTGCCATACTCGTCTCCTCATAGACAACGACGTCGGAGACGAGTTGCGTGGCCGGAAGGGAGATGACCAGCAGAATCAGCCAGAAGATGATGATTACCTTGTGGCGCTTTACCACGAAGTTCGCTAGTTCCTT
>JAJISH010000311.1 GCA_022848825.1 Thermoplasmatota archaeon | reverse complement strand
GTTTCTTGACCGCCTCGGAGCCGAGAATCGACCATTGCCTCCACTCCTCCATTCCTCGGTTCCTGTGCTTCGCCCTCCCGCCAGAAAGGAAGTCGCTTAGGAGTGCATCCAGATCCTTCTTGGCGATGATGTCGAAGACGTCCTCGATCCTTCGGTCGTACATGCCGAAGCGCGCAAGTGGGCCGCCAAGGATGCGGGTTCCCTCGAAGGCCTCGCATATTCTGACGATCTCCCTGGAGGAAATGGGCATCCCGCGAAGGTATCTCCCCGGCACAACGGGCCCGGCAATCAGGACCAGGACGTCGCCTGAGAGTCGTCTTCCCTCCCGCAACTGTGCGACCGTGACGTATTCATACTCGCGACCGGAGGATAGGATAGCTCCCGCAACGTAGCGAGGATAGGGCGAGATGTACGGCGGGACACCTAGGCATGACGGCTCATCCACATAGCCATCGAGAATCGTGACCTTCACGAGTTTCCATACGGTCAGAGCCATATAATCCTGCTTGACGCGTCGAGGCAAAAGAATATAACAATGGGCGGTTCTTCTTCCCCTTAATGGTCGTGGCCATTGGCGGGCTTCCTGATACGGCGGTCCTCATCATCAGTATCATCCTCACCCTTGTCGGTGTCGGCATGGCATTCGCGGGCAGGATTATCTGGGGGACGCTTATGTCCCTCATCGGGGCCTTCATCGGCGGGACCATCGGCTACGCGATCGGCTTCGTTTTTGGCGGTTGGATCGTGGCGATGGTCCTCTCGCTCATCCTCGCGATCGTCGGCAGCATGCTCCTTGGCGCCATGGTCAAGTTAGGCCTGGCATTTCTCACAGGGCTTCTCGCGGGAGGTGTGTTCTTCCTCGCCTTGGGAGCGGCCCCATTGGACAGCAAACTCGTCGTGGCCTTCATCGTGCTCGTGATCGTCTTCGCGATCTCGTACTACTTCATCGAGGAGATGATTGGTGTGATCACCGCGCTAATCGGCGGAATCCTGATCGGAGTCGGTCTCTGGCTCCTCACCGGGGATGCGAACTTCGGTCTCTTGATGGGCGGGCTTGCCTTCGTTGGCGGAGCATTGGTTCAGACGTACGCAATCCGGAAGCACGACAGATATGGACATCCCCGCTAGGGACGCGAAGGCAGTTTGACCTCCCCCTCTGGCCAATCTTTTTATATTCTCCGATTCGTGCTGACCACCATGATCAGGATAGGGACCTGCGGCTGGTCCTACAAGGATTGGATAGTTGCGTTCTATCCTGAGTCCATGAGGGATAAGAGAGGGGGATGGCTCGAATATTACGGAAGGTACTTCCCGACCGTCGAGATCGACAGCACGTACTACTCGGTCCCAGGGGAGAGAACGATTCAAGCGTGGATCGCCAAGGGGAAAAGGATGGAGGACTTCGATTTCTCCCTGAAGATGCACAAGGATGTCACCCACATGAGGATCCTGAAGGACGGGGAGCGCGCCGCGAGCGCCGCCAAAGAGTTCGAGGATGCTGTCGTGAGGCCCCTCGCGGAGGAGGATCTCCTCGCCTCCGTGCTCGTCCAATTGTCTCCGAGGTTCAAGGTCGAAGGGGACGAGGGAAGCCTGAGACGCCTCGAGATGGTCTTGGACGCCCTGAACACGGACAGATACGACTATGTCGTTGAGTTCAGACACAAGTCGTGGCTGGACTCCTCCGGGTACGACTACCTCCCCGGTGTCAGGGACCTCCTGTCCTCGAAGAACGTGGCGGTCTGCAGCCTGGACAGTCCGTATTTCCCGCGCACCGACACGTCAACGGCCGACCACGCCTACATACGTTTCCATGGAAAGAACTACGATATCTGGTGGAAGGGAGAGAAGCAGATCAAGGACCACAGGATCAACAGGTACGACTACCTCTACAAGGAGGAGGAGTTGGAGAAGTGGGTTCCTACGATCAAGGAGTTCGACTCCAAGGCAGAGAAGACGAGGATATACTTCAACAACCACGGAAAGGCCAAGGCCGCGAAGAACGCCTTCTACCTGATGGACAGTCTGGGAATCCCACACCAGGAGAAGGAGATCAGGATAAAGGAGCAGTTCACGCTCCAGAGCTTCGGCTAGCCCACAGTTAATATCACCCAAGTCATTTTCAGGTAGGCGATTGGAATGACGACCGAGAAGCCGATTGTCCGGGTCGAGCACCTCCACAAGGACTATCCCTACGGAGAGACGCTCACGCGTGCGCTCAACGATGTGTCCTTTGAGATCGAGACGGGAGAGTTCGTGGTCATTCTAGGTCAGAGCGGATCTGGGAAGACGACGCTACTGAACATGATATCCGCCCTTGACGTTCCGACGAGGGGCAAGGTCATCGTTGGGGGGAGAGAGGTGTCGAGCCTTCCAGATAGGGAGAGAACGAAGTTCAGGGCATATGAAGTCGGTCTTGTCTTCCAGTTCTTCAACCTCTTCCCGGCCCTCACAGCGAGGGAGAATGTGGAGATAGGCCTGGCGACATCCATTCGCGATTCCGAAGAGGTCGGTAGACGTGCAGCGAAATACCTGACGATGGTCGGCCTCAAGGATCACATGGACAAGTACCCGTCGCAGCTGAGCGGCGGGGAACAGCAGAGAGTTGCAGTGGCCCGCGCACTCGCGAAGGAGCCGAAGATACTGCTCGCCGATGAGCCGACGGGCAATCTCGATGCCGAGACCGGAGA
>JAJISH010000310.1 GCA_022848825.1 Thermoplasmatota archaeon | reverse complement strand
TCCCAAGGGAAAGGCGGTCTTCAGGATAGAGAACGGAAGAAGAATCCACGTCGATACGGTGTACCGGCAGCGACAGGTCTTCTTCGGCGACTACACGAGGAACCTCATGATCCGCTATCTTCAGAGAAGGAAGAGAGGTCCACTGATAGCGAACAGCAAGAGAAAAAGGCTATCAACCAGACAGGCAGAGAGAATCGTAGACAGGTACGCCAGATCGGTCAGTATTCAGAGAGTGATTGGACACAACAAGAAGGGAAGAGAGATCCGTCTCGTCACCTGCAAGGTTCTCAGAGAAGCAGGAGAGCGGCATACAGACGTTGCCGGAGCCGACAGAGATGCGACAGCCAGGATTGCAGGACACACCGTTCGAACCAAGGAGAAATACTACAAGAAAGGGAATTTCGAGGAAGACAGAAGGATCGTCAGAGAGAATCATCCGTTGATGCGAGAGGAAGGGATGGGACGCCAGAAATGACGAACTCATATGTGAAGTACGACAGAACCGCCCATCCAGGGGAGCACGATGCTAGGCAATGATGGCAGTTCAGAGAAGAGGGGTCCTGGAAGACCAAGAACGGCAGCCGAGATCAGGGTGAAAGCAGTGCAACTTCGTCGGACAGGACATTCATGGACCGAAATCGCCGAGGCCCTCGCAATTGGTCGCACGACGGCGAGGAGGCTGTGCCAAAACGGCCATCGTGATGGTGAGACCCCTAATCCTCCGAGAAAGGAGAAGAGGATTATGGCACAGATCAGAAGGCGGGAATGAAAGCGAAGTGTGAGGATCGACAATGGTAACAAAGAAGCAGGCAAACGCCGTTGAGAGGCCGAATCATGAGCTAGTAGACCTCAGGCTCGTGAAGAAGCGTGTTCTTGAGATCCTCCCCCCTGGAGACCCGGTTAGGGAGGCTCTTGTTAAGGAGCCAGACCTGCTTCCCAGGCCAGAGGGTCTTGTTAAGCTGGCTACCTACGCGAGAGTCCTCATGTCAAAGAGAGCTCGATGATGATTCTGCTATCTGGTAGCGTCGACTTGTATATCCACCCCTCATCCAGAAATGAAGGAAGGTTCTCGATGCTCACAATCCTCTGCCTCGGGTCGCCTCCGTTTGCCATCAGCCTCTTCGGAGCATCCTGGAGGAGCAAGACGATCTCCTCCTCGGATTTCGTCTCGAGTTGCATCGCCTCTATTTGCTCTTCAGAGTAGCCCGCTGCTTGAAGGAAGACACGCAGCAACTTGAGAGTCGGATCCCCTTTTCTCTGGTTCGGAGCGGTCTCCAGATATTCGAGTGCACTCTCGTACGCACCCCGCATCTGTTCGATGAGATCCTCTGGAAGTCTGCCCTTGTTGAGGGTGTATTTGTGTTCGATGTCGCCTACGTGCCCCATCCAGAACACACGGAAATCCCTCAGGAGTCCCTTCGATTCCGCCTGCATACAGCGCGTATCGAAGTAGCTGCGCAGAACGTAGGGTCGATTCTTGTCACCCGCCGCTCGCATGGCTTTCCGGATTATGTCACCGACATTGATGGATGTGATGAAGTCCTTCTTTGCCCGTTTCGGGGTGATGATGGGGCTGTCCTTGTTGAGTTCCTCTCCAGCCGCCATCCTGTTCATGAGATAAGCCTGCAGATAGCTGCAACCCTCGGGTCCAAGGAAGGTGAAGTACTGATGCTCCGTTTTCGACAGCTCACGCCTCACGACCACTATGGTCGGAGCACTATCGAAGGCGACTCTATCATCCTCCACCCTCATCTCCGGAAAGTCCCCGACGCGGAGCCCATCGTCTCCTCTGTAGTTCCCAAGAGCCTGTATCCGTAGTCCACTGAATGCCACTAAGGATACCGCCACGCGAGCTCTAGGGTCGGCAGCATTGAGGACATTTCTCAGACCCTCCCGGTCAGGAATCCTCTCCTCCGCAAGTGAAGGGGTGCTTCTTGTTCCCTTGACCTTGATCTTCCTGCTCATGGCGATATCATTCCACGAAAGCCACGACTTCACGGCCTTGAGTTCTGACTCAATGTAGCTCCCTGCCTTTCCCTCGCCTTCCCTTTCCGTGACGTAGTCATGAATGAGGTCCTCTCGCTTCTTCTTCGGCATCTTGACTAGCTCTCTCGGCGCTGTCCCTGTCCTCTCGCAGAACCTGCCTACGCAACGCAAGTAGTTGTCAGCGGTTGATTGGGCCCCCCTCGACATGTTCTCGAACCATCGACGCACGTCTTTGTCCTCGAGCAGTCTCTCCACCCTCTTACCGACCATCGAATAGGGTATAGAAGTGCCACTAGATAAGGGTTCTGAACCGTCAAGGGTATGGACCGGAGGGGATTTGAACCCCTGACCTCCACGTTGCAAGCGTGGCGATCTTCCAGACTGATCTACCGGCCCTTTTCGCGCTTTAGTGCGAGGGCAGCTTAAAAACCTTTTCTCCAGATTCCCGCAGGCCCGATTCGGGCTGGGGACAGCTGACCCAGCAGTGGTTCCCGTCACGCAGATAGAGTTTAATAG
>JAJISH010000031.1 GCA_022848825.1 Thermoplasmatota archaeon | reverse complement strand
GGGAGGCGGGATGCAGACGGCCATGATATGTGCCCGCGAAGCGGCGAAGGCGATCAACGCGCACCTCACAGCAGGCGCCCCGCTGGCGGAGTACGAAACCGCGAGCAGGAGAATCGTCTGGGAACGCCTGAGAATGGGTGTGGGAATCAAGGGCCTTGCGGACAAGGTCTTCTGGAGCGACTCGCTGACGGCGATGGCGATGCGGGTCCTCGGGACGAAGGGAATCGGTCGAGTGCTTAGGTGTCAGCGGCTCTTCTGGCCGCAGAGAGTTCACGACCACGAATCACGAGTCTCCGGTCACTGCCGATAATCAGTGCAGTATCGGCAAAACACTTATGCCTGCTGGGGGCTTTCAGAAGAGCACACACTGTGGAGTGGGTCATCTGGGAATTCGGTCAGATAGCATCGACCAAGGTTCGGACAAGGAACAAACCGACGTGTCGGCAACGAATGTGAGGAGAGTGGCTGCCTCTATGACGGTCGTCGTGATCTTGGTCCTCTCCACGCTCTTCTACTTCGTCTTCTTCTATCCTCTCGAAGAATCGCACCTGACCATGACCGAATTCGTCGAGAAGGCGAAGGACACGAACGGTGACGGCGTTCCTGACGACTACTTCCCCTACGCAGATGGGGACACCGTGATCGTTAGAGACATAATCGTTGGGGCACGCTTCGGCTCATTTGTTGTGAACGAGAGCTACACATTTGAATGGGGGCATCTGACGTTCTCCTACGACGGCAAGAAGTGGAGGGACTACTACTATGGTCAAATCACGGTCAACCTGCTCAACGCTAGCTTGTGCTCTTACGGTTTGGGGGACTGGATCATGCTGAGAGGTGAGATTCACGAATACGGTATGGGTGGAATCCCTTGGGCCTCCGTTGAGTGGACGCCAGCTGAGGAAGATGCACCAGTCATAGAGCCGCGGGTGGAACTGAACATAACCCAGGTCTCACCAAAGAAGTGGGGCATTGTTATCTCCGGTTGCGACAACAACTGCAAACTGATGCACTACGAGTTCGTTCTCAGGAAATACGGCTTCGGTTGGGATTGGATGGAGCCACCCGAGCATGGAAAGACCACATTACTCATGGAATTCTGGGACATGGATAGAGACGGGTACCTTAGCACTGGTGACAAGGTCTACGTGGAAGTCGAGGACGAAGGGGACTATTCGTTTGAGGTTTTCTTCCATGACCAAGAGATGGCAAGCGTTTCCTTCACTTGCGAGGATCCTTAGTGTCAGCCCTATGGAATCTGAGAGGAGCCGAAGAGCACCAGGGCTTCGTATACGAGAAGAGAGACCAAGACCGCGATGCCTATGACCATTCCCACTCGCACAAGTCGGTTGATTCTGACATCCATAGCGCCTATCACGAACCCAATGGCGACGAGGAGGGCCCCGATCAGCAATACGTCGACCGCAATCTCCATCTGCAGTGGTTCGGCATCCCATAAGTTCGCCACCAAGTGATTCAAACCAATGTAGCTGCCCATTATGACGATCAGTCCTGTGATGATTAGAATCCTTGGGATGGCTTCTGGACCGTTACGCCGCGTCTCCGCTCCCTCGCCCTCCGCATCCTCCCCGATAGAGGTCTCCTCAAGGGGAACTCCTGGTTCCGTTCCGGAACTCATCTAGTACCCTCCAAGTAACCGTATCCTCGGACCTCAGAATGTCTCGGAGCGATATAAGTCCTCGCCCGAGCATGGGACAAATGAAATACTCGTTTCCATATCGGGTAGCACGATAATACCTGGCACATACGGTGATAACCACGAGCGACTACTACGATCCTGAGATCGCCATCGAGACGAGGAACCTCTCGAAGAGGTTCAAGGACGTCCAGGCAGTTGACAGCCTCTACATGAGCGTGAAGAGGGGAGAGATCTATGGCTTCCTGGGCCCAAACGGGGCAGGGAAGACGACGACGATCAAGATGATCATGGGACTCGTCAGACCCACTCGGGGGAACATCTTCCTCAACGG
This sequence comes from Thermoplasmatota archaeon, assembly GCA_022848825.1. Lineage (GTDB taxonomy): Archaea > Thermoplasmatota > Thermoplasmata > RBG-16-68-12 > JAGMCJ01 > JAGMCJ01. The sequence continues at coordinate 214 of JAJISH010000031.1, read as the reverse complement.
CGTCAGAATCGATGACGGATTCAATGTCGAGCACAGAAGGAAGACGGGTTACCTGCCCGAGCAGGTCGCCTTCTACCGCAACCTTACGCCGGTGCAGACTCTCAACTTCTTCTGCGAACTGAAGGACGTGGACAAGTCCATCGTCGTGCCCCTCATCGAGGAGGTCGGGCTCACTGATGCGATTCACAGGAAGGTGGGGACCTACTCCAAGGGC
>JAJISH010000309.1 GCA_022848825.1 Thermoplasmatota archaeon | reverse complement strand
TTGAGCTCCTTGCCTCGAGTCCTGTAGACACCGAAGTCCATGTCAACCCATTCATCCGTGACCCTTCCGATCTCCTCGGGGTCCACACCGAGACTGATGTGAGCGGCCACTGGTGCGAAGACGTCCCTGCCGTGGAACGTCGAGGACACGCTCTTGAGCATGTATTCCGGGTTCTCGATCTCGATCACCCTCTCGAGTCCCAGTTTCCGCGCGGCCGGAATGAGGAGCCCGTTGTCTGGCCCGACAAGGCAGTGGTCACCGCACTCCACGATTATGCCCTTCCTGTCGGTGCCCACCTCGGGATCGATCACAGCGACGTGAATGCCCTCGCGGAAGTAGGGAAGCGCACTGTGGAGGACGTACGCACCCTGCTCGATGTCCTGAGGCTGGACTATGTGGGAGACATCCAGTATTCGCGCGTCCTTGGCGATGGAAAGAATGACGCCCTTCATCGTCGCAACGTACTCTCCCGGTCCGAAGTCGGTGGTGAGGGTGATCGGCTTCATCCTCTGGGCTATGCAAGGAGCGATATTCAATCTTTCGCTGGCCTGCGCGCTCTGAGCGCCATTCCCCCATAAAGCTTAAGAAACAGCCTGCAATCTGCCATCCGTGAAAGACTTCGTGGAGAGGGTAACGGGACTCAAGGAGCAGAACGACGTCGTGCTTCTCGTGCACAACTACCAGAGACCGGAGGTCCAGGACGTTGCCGACTTCCTCGGGGACTCGCTCGACCTTGCGGAGAGGGCCTCGAAGGTCTCCCAGCAGAACATAGTCTTCTGCGGCGTGGACTTCATGGCGGAGTCCGCCAAGATACTCAATCCCGGGAAACGGGTCGTTCACCCGATCAGCCCGCCCAACCTCGTGGCCAAGTGCCCCATGGCTGGCATGGTGGACGCGGAAGGGCTCGAGTCGCTGAAGAGGGAACATCCGGACGCGGTGGTCGTCTCGTACGTCAACACGACGGCGGACGTGAAGGCCATCTCCGACGTGTGCTGCACCTCCGCCAACGCCGTCAACGTCATCTCCAGCCTCCCGGAGGAGAAGGTGATATTCGTCCCCGATACGAACCTGGGGTTGTACGTGATGAGGTTCGTGACGGACAAGGAGCTAATCCTCTGGCCAGGTTACTGCCGGACGCACGTGTGGATAACGGCGGAGGAGATCGAGAAGCTCAAAGCACAGCACCCCGACGCAGAGGTCATCGTCCACCCGGAGTGCACGCCCGACGTCATAGACCTCGCCGACACCGTCGGTTCGACGCAGGGAATGGTGAAGCGCGTCAAGGAATCCGACGGCACGGAGTTCATCATCGGAACGGAGAAGGGGCTCGTCTACAGGCTCAAGAAGGAGAACCCGGACAAGGAGTTCTACTACGCGGAGAGGGCGGTGTGCCCTAACATGAAGGAAATCACGCCCAAGAACGTCTTGAGGTCGATGGAGACCCTGGATCCGGAAGTCGTCCTCGACGAGGACACTATCGAGCGGGCCAGAATACCGCTTCAGAGAATGGTTGCGATCGGAAGAACGGAATAGCTAGACCTCGGAGAGCGTCTTCTTTATCGTCTCCAGGTCCTTCGTCTTTCTCGCGATCTCCTCTTCTCTCGCCTGGAGGCTTTTCTCCTTCCTCGCGAGGGCTTTCTCCCTCTTCTTCAGACCTTTCCTCGCGTCCTCTCTCTGCTTGCCGATGGACATCCTTCCCTTTTCGAGTTCCTCGCTCGCCTCCCGGAGCTTCTCCCTTTCCTCCTCGAGCCTCTCCAGGTCTTCCTTGAGCCCGGCTTCGTCCTCGTCAAGCATGATCGAGCGGGCTTCGACCTCTTTCAGCCTGTGGTCCACCGTTTCCTTCTCCGAGGCCAACGAGGCCTGTGAGGCGGCGAGTTCGTCCCCCCTCTCCTCGAGCTCCTTCTCCCTGACGGCCAGGTCCTTCATGGACTTGTCCAGCCCCCTGCGGGAAGCTTTGAGCTTCTTCTCCCTGGCGGACAGCTCGTCCTTCATCTTCTCCTGCTTCTTCTTGCGCTTCGCCAGCTCCCTCTCCTTGCTCTGGACCTTCTTTGCCGCGGCTTCGAAGTCCTTCCTCGATCCCTCCAGCTCCGCGGTCCTCTCTTCGATCTCCTTCTTTCTCAGGGATAGCTGGAGCTCGAGCTCATCCTTGAGCTCATCGATCTCCGCCTCGCTCTCGACGAAGCCCTTCCTGAGGCCGTCCAGCTCTTCCCGCTCGGAATCCAGCTCGTTCGCCCGCTTCTCCAGCTCGGCGAACTCCGAGTCCAGGTCCTCCCTCTCCAGGCGGAGCCTTGAGACGTTCTTGTCCGCCTCCTTCATCCTCTTCTTCAGCTCCTCCCTTAGCCGCTCGAGGGTCCTGTCCTTGCGGAGGAACTCGTCCTCGGTCAGTTTCAACCTCTTTTCCCGCCTGTCCTGGGACTTCTTCTCGGCAAGGAGCTTCTTCTCCTTCTCCGCCATCTCGCTCAGCTGTCTCTCCAGCTTCTCCTTCTCCCACTCCAGGCATGTCCCCAGCCACGCTTGCATCCAAG
>JAJISH010000308.1 GCA_022848825.1 Thermoplasmatota archaeon | reverse complement strand
TATCGACAGGGATGTCACGAACACGGCGGTGAACGTCGCCATCGCCCTTCTGAACGTCGGATATCTGAGCACGAGATTGGGCAGGAGCTTCCTCCTTGCATACACTACGAGAGAAGCGGCCACTAGCACGAGGACGAGCAGACCCAAGAGGAAGGGAGAGAGGAAGACGCTCTCGCTGGAGACCACCTCTTCGGCGAAACCTGGTGCCCCAAAGAACCAGAAGAGAGCGGCAGTGACGGCTGTGAAAAGCACATACGTCAACTCCCTCATCAGCACTTCCTTCGAGGTGCGGCTCCTGAGAAGCTGGACCAGGAACACTCCGGATATGAGGGAGATGAGAAGGAAATACGTCGAAAGGTGATGTGTGACGATGAGGACGAGTGTGACAGGGAACAGCAGAAGCCCGAACTTGGGATTCCTCAGCCACTTCAGGAAGAGCAGTAGACATGTGGCGAAGAGCAGATCTCCCATGGCTGCAGGCATTGGATGGGAGGTGGCATAGACGTGGGGCATTGCCACTGCGATGAACGCCGCTGCGATCAGTCCAGCTCTGGCATCGCCCGTGATCTCGGTCGTCATCATGAAGATGGGGAACACGATGAGGGACGCCAGAATCGGGATCATCAACGATAGGGCCATTGACGTGTCCATCCCAAGCAGTGACGCGCTGGCGACGACGATCTCCATGCCCGGGAACAGCGGATATGCAAAACCCCATCCCGCGTAGGTTCCCGATATCGACCCATTCGCCACGAGTTGCGTGCTGATGTAGTAGTACTCGCCGACGTCCGCTCCCCAGAACAGGTGTCTCACCAGCGGGAACAACCTGATGAACATGGCGATGAGGAATATCGCCAGAAGTGCGGAAGCGGTCGACTTTTTCATTTGTCTTGAAATCAGGAGGGAGTACTTTAACCTTATTGGGCAGCATCTGGCTCGCGCTCCCATTCAGGCCAAAAAGTAAATAGAGCTGGGTGGACTTGTCTCTGGGAATTATGCGAGTCTGCATGGTGGCTCCCTCCGTGAAGATCCCTGAGCCCCTGGCTCAGTCCGTTCATCAGCACGAGTTCGCGAAGAATCTCGTCGACTTGGGGATCGAGGTCCATCTCATCTGCCGGAGGGATGAGAACAGACCCTCTCACGAGGCGGGGATTACCTACCACAGGGTGTTCTCGAAAGATGTCCCGTTGAACAGGTTGTTCTTCACGCGGGACACGAAGAGCAAGGTCAGGTCCTTGCTGCGGGAGCACGAGTTCGACATCGTGCACGACCGCGGATACCTCTTTGGCGGGTCGGGCATCGCCATCGCCCGCAAGGCAGGGATTCCCACGATTCTACAGATCGACGATGACTGGATAAGAACGGAAGCCCTCACGTCGAGGATCGCGGCAACGAGACTCTATCGGCAGATGGCCTTGTGGTGGTGCCAACGGACGTTGCGGAGGGCCGACCACGCTTTCTCCGTGAGCGAGAGTCTCAGGCGAGTTACGATTGACGAGTGGGGGGCTGATGCAGACAAGGTCAGCATAATCCCAAACGGTGTGGACCTCGATCTTTTCAATCCTGGAGTCGAACCATTTGGTGTGCGTGATAGGCTCAATGCCGGAGGCGATTCCATCGTGTGCTTTGTCGGAGCTCTGGGGCCCTGGCACGGCGTCGATCAGCTGTTGCAGGCCTTCCCAATAGCTCTCCGCAAGAATGCCAACATGAGGTTACTGCTCGTGGGTGGTGCGAAGGAATACGAAATCGGCCATCTGATAGCGCAGACGAAGAGCCTCGGCATCGTTGATAGGGTCAGTTTCCTTGGTAGCGTCGAACACGAGGAGATACCCCGCATCCTCGTGGAAAGCGATGTGGCGGTTGCCCCGTATCCTCACGCCGACTTCGGGTTCTCTCCACTGAAGATATTCGAGTACCTGGCATGCGGATTGCCCGTGATCACGAGCGATGTTCCCTCAACGAGAGAGATCATCCGTCACGGTGAGAACGGTCTCCTAGCCAAGGCAGGCGACCCGAACGAACTGGCCAAGGCGATCCTGAGCGTCTTGGGAGATCCTGACCTGGCGGCAAGACTGAAGGAAGGTGCGCTCGAATCGGCACAGGACTTCAGTTGGCGGAAATCGACCGAAAGACTGGCTAAGCTCTATCGCAAGGCTCTCCGAGGATGAGCGGATGGACAGTGACCTTGTTGGACGCTCCGAACCACAGGGCACGAGTGCCCGAGCGATGAGCGGGGGTCCGAGATATGCGTCTCTGGACGATTCTCACTTCTTGCATCTGGCACCCTGGCTTAGATTGGTCAGGACACTGCAAATGCTCCGGTCACATGTGAGGAGCGGGGGGAGGGTCCTGGATGTGGGGTGCGGTGACGGAACAACTATGATGCATCTAGGCGGGAACCGCGTCGGAGTCGATGTGTCCATGGACGTTCTCAAATCCGCCAAGGCTCGCTCAGGAGCGGATGTCGTACTTGGATCCGCCTTGGCTCTTCCTTTCCGCGACGGGTCCTTCGATGTCGTGGTTTGTACCGAGGTTCTCGAGCACCTCGATGATGTGGAAGGAGCGATTGGACAACTGGCGGCTGTCGCGAAGCGGGATGGAACGATCCATCTCACGGTACCCATGGCGAGCTGGTACAGGCTCATGCTGTTCAGGCTACTGGGCATCAGGCCCTACTACCTCAGCGAAGAAGAGCACAAAAGGGAGTTCTCAGCAGTCCCCGTCGACAGATTCAGTTCGGTCTCTTCGCTCCTCAAATCTTTGGAGCGGTACGGCCTCAGGATCGAGGACGTCAGAGGATCCTATTTCTTCCCAGACAAGATGGAGGGTCCCCTCGACGAGATTGTGCGCGGTTCCACGAGATTGAGGGCCATCGCCGAGCGTTTGGATGCGATCGCGAATATCCTGCCGAAGATGAGATATCTCGGTCGGTACCTCGCGCTGTCGTGTCGGAAGGTCATGTAGTCTCAGATGAGGTCTTCGTAGACCTTCTCGATCTCCCCCGCAACACGCTCCCATGTGAATTTCCTGAGGACCCGCTCCCTCCCTCTCTTGCCCATCTCCTTCGCTTTCTGGGGGTCTGACAGGATTCCAGTTATCATCTCTGCGAGTTCGCCAGCGTTCCCGTACTCGACGAGAAGTCCGGTCTCGTCTTGGACAACGGCTTCTGACGTTCCGCCCACGGCACTCGCTATGCAGGGCTTCTCGCACATCATCGCTTCCAGCAAAACGATCCCAAAGGCCTCGTACTCGGAAGGGAGCACGAACACATCGGAGGAGGCGAATGCGCTCCTGAACAGGCGGTCATCGGTGATGTGGCCCGTGAAGACGAGGGCATCCGATACGCCCAGCGAGTTCGCCCTCTTGAGCAGACTCTCCCTCATCCCTTCGTCCTGCCCGACGAGTACGAACTTCACGTCATCATGCTCAGCGATCACTCCTGGAATGGAATCCACCAGAGTGTCCAGGCCCTTGTTGGACGCAAGACGCCCGACGAACAGGACGACCTTCCCACCCAATCCATAGTGCTCTCTGAACAGTCGGCCATCTGGAGGCGGGTCGAAGTCCCCGGGCGAGATCCCGTTCGGTATGATAGTGGTCCTCCCTTCCGCGAAGCGACCACCGTTCATGAGGCTCATCTCTGCCCTCGAGACGCCGATGATTCTGTCCGCGGAATCGAAAATGCATGACCCAAGCCACCTGTCATAGATCCTCCTCAGCATCTTCCTCTTGCTCCCGCCCCACATCGACCACTCTGGATGGAAGTGGGGAGTGAAAACGAAGGGTACACCGCGCAGTCTTCTCATTAGGAATGCGGCATTGACGTGGAAATATCCATATGAGTGGGCATGAACGACATCGACCTTCTCTCGGATCGATCTCCACAAGAGGGACGGAACGAGGACGTAGTGCATCTCTCCGCCCATCGTGTGCGCTCGGAACCTCTTGACCCGTATGCCGTCGGTTGTATCGGGCACATCGGTCAGCCGAACGAACGGCGTCTCCGTGTAGAGATCCGAAGTAAAAACGGTGACGTCGTGACCCCTCTTCACTAGCTCCTTCGAGATCGAGTGTACGTGCGTCTCAGCGCCCCCAGGAGCGGGCGGAAACCTGACGCACAACTGGAGGATTCTCACGATGCTTCAGCTCCCGTGTTACCTTCTGGAAACAAATACCCAACCGGGCTTTAATAGTATTGCGCTCACTCGCAGAAGTCGTCGAGCTTCAGGTGGTGGACCTTATCGTTGCTGAAGAGGGACTCGATGGCCTCTTCGATGAGATCTATCCTCTGTCTGAGGTACTTGGGAATCGTATACTCTTCGGAGATCCTCTTCGAGACTTCCAGGTACTTCCTGACGGAATTCCTGTGGACCGTCAGCGTGAGGTTCCCGCCGCATCGGGAGCACTTCTTCTTGAGCGGTATCCTGCGGAACTTGGCGTTGCATTTCGTGCATCTCACATGCTGGGTCGAGAACGCCTTCATGTTCCCGATCAAGTCGGGCAGGAAGTGATGAGTCACTATCCTCGAGGCGACGTCAGGGGCATCAACCGCTCGTGTCTTTCGAGCCAGACGCAGCTGAGCCTCCATCTTCTCAACCATCGATCCAGCCTTGTACGCGGACGTCAGAGGACCCGAAGCGATGTTCGACGTTCTGTGCGAGAACCCGAGCCCCTCGTACTGCAGCACGCTGCCTATCCTCTTCCCCACAGTGTCCACGAGGTCCTCGACATCCCTCGGATGGGCGAATCTGTTCGCCGCTTCGTAGAACTCCAGGGAATAGCCCTCATCGACGTCTATGTTGTGGGCCTCCTTGTCTATCTCGTTCGGGTTTATCCTGGTGGTCAGTACAAGGGGGGCGTCCATCAGTCCTCCCCTCCTTTCGGGCAGGAACGAACGACTGAAGTTGAGAAGGCCATCAAGAAGGAGCATGACGCAATCCTCATCGCCATCACAGTTGCGTCTTTTAGCCGCGTGGAAGTACGGATGGGCGTAGCAGGCTCTGGCATCGGTGTAGCCTATCAACCGAACCAGAACGCCGCCTGACGTATGAGGTGCAAGACCGACGAGGAGGTGCCCGAGCAGGTCATCTGGACTCTTTGCGTTGTAGAATCTTTCCAAACCGTAGAACTTCTCGAGCAGGTCATCAAGGAATCCAGCGACACGCAAGAGGTACTCTCCACACAGCCTTGAGGCGACGATGTCCTGCGGCCTGAGCTCCACCACCTGATCCGGACGTTCAAGAGGTTGGCCGCTCGCGTCTCTTGCGTAACCCAGTTCGCGGGCCCTGTCCACGCTCAGACCTATCTCCGCAGGTTTGAAGTGAGTCAGCGGCAAGTCCGTCATGTCGAACCTCGTCGTGCCGTCCTTGAATACGAACACACGGTGCTTGCTGCGAAGGATTCCCTTCTCAAGGGCCTCAGGCGTCTTGCTCTTCGATATCATCCCCCGGACGCATTTCGCGTCCAGAGCCTTGCCCTCGCCCAGTCTTCTAACGGCCTCTTTGTGGATTCGTGCAATGGGGATCTTCTGGGGCCTGACAATTTTCGTCGGCTTCGTTCTCCCGCCGCACGGGCATCTCGGAAGGATCCACTTGGAGCCGCACTCCTGGCAGACCCTGATTCCAACCTCGATGGAGACGTCTTGCGAGGCGATCGCAGACTTGAGGAGTCTCTGCGGCCCGCCAAAGCTCCCGACGGGAAACAGACTGTGAGGAGCCGGCTTCATCAACCGCTCCTTTGCCTTCTCGGGCCGGGCCATTCTCGCACCGATGCGCGAGGGCGCCCGGACTCTCACCTCGAATCCCGCATACTTCGTTACAAGATCCATGGGATCGGAAGCATCAACGTCGGCCTCCTTCTTGATTTCGCCATCATCTATCCTGAGCCCCAAGCATCTGATGAGCGGGAGCGAGTACTTCTCGAATGTCAGGCCATCTCCGCTCTCTGTGTGGGTCGCGCCGAGTCTGACCACTAGGTCCTTGATCGCATCCGTTCGGGGGATTAGCAGCCTCCCATCCTCAAGGCGACCCTTGGCCGCGACATGGCCCCTGAGCTCCCCGATCTCTTCGACGGTCAGATCATGCCAGAAGAGATTGTACTTCGGGTGCAGGGGGACGCCGAGGGACTCTGACAGCTCTATGGCTCTCTCCGGTGTCGGTTCTCTCCAATCGGAGGGGAGCTCCTCACACTTCGAGCGCAACTCCTGAACGTAGATCTCCGGCGCATATGCCCCAGGCATGAGCAGATGGTTGTTCTCTAGGAACTCACCGAAGGGAATCAGTATCTCACCGAGGTCCACTATCTTCTTCACGCCGCGGGACGGAACGTCCTTCTCATCCGAGACCTCGATGAGGTCGCCGTTGTCCATCAACAGGATCGGCCCCTCGATCGAATCGCACGGAGTGACGGCTCCAGCCTTGCTCGGCCTCTCTATCTTTATCTGTGTGCCGACCGCAATGAAGCTGTCCAGTGCCTTCATCGTCGCGGGGCTGACTCCCAGCGCGGCGAGCCCGGTGGCTCTTGATCTCCCATACCGCAATCTGAACCCGCCGGGCCTGCTGGGATGAGACAGGATGGGCCTGCCAGCCACTATGTTTTCGATATACCTGTAGTTCGGTTGGATCTCCTCGGCCTCATCATCTGTCTTCTCGTGGACCAGGTCGTCGATGAAACCCCATCCGTCTATCTTCAACTTGGAGACGTGCTTCCTTATCTTCGGCGCCTTGAGGGACAGCCCCTCCGCGATGACAAGACATGCCCCGCCCCTCACCCGATTGGTCTCTATCCTCGGCAGGTCCCTGTGACCGCTGATCTCCGAGTCCTCAGTCCCCTCTCCGTTGATTCCGATGGGACAGTTGCTCACGATGAGATCGATATCATCAGCTGTCGGCGTGTGCTGGAGGTGCTGCAGGCGTCTGTAGAGCGGTATCTCCTCCTTGAAGCGCTCAACCTCCTCTCTCGTTGCCTTGTATGCTCCTATCCCGAGTTCTCGACGGACGACATCTGCTATCAGGACGCTCAAAGCCTGCCCGGTCCCGCCGGCGGATCTTATCGGCCCAGAGTAGTAGACGTCCGCGTAGGACGTGTTATCCCTGTTCTTCTTTATCTTGACGGATGCCAGGCCTTCGAGCGGAGCGACGAGTATCCCCTCCGTCAGTATTGCGAGTCCCACCCGGATCGCTCTGTCCAGGGCGACCTCCTTGGGTCCTCGACCTTTTCTCGCGAGCTCCTTCGCAACGAGCAGGGAGACCTCCTCTCTGTCGTGCTTCTTCGAGAGGCTTCTGATTCTCCTCGCGATTCCCTCGACATCGTAGTCCTGGAGCAGACGCTCGACTCTCGATGCGAGGTCCTCAGCGCGAGGGATCTCAACATCGAGTTCGGGATCATCTCCCAGTCTCCGGGCCTTCGAGGCGACCTTGTAGCATCTCTCCGCATCACTCTCCAGAGTGTCGAAATACTCTCGCATCTCTTGGCTACAGACGACCCCACCCATCCTCGCATCACTCTCAGGATTAGAAGAAGCAACAGGGTATTGCGGAGCATTTCTATAAACCTATCGAGGGCGGCTCTACGGGCCTCTCGATTCGCGAAGGGCTCTGAGGACTCTAATCGCTATGACCCTTGCGTCAAACCACTCCATCGCCACGGCCACGCCTATGAAGAGGAACGCGAGATAGAAAAGCGCCAGAAGCTCCGGGGGTGCAAGGAACGGCCAGAACAGGAGGAAAATCGCCAGTGCCCAGCAGACCAAGGAGACGACTCGGAAGCGCGTCATCTTCAGATCGTGACGCGTCACAGCCCCCCCGCAAGCGGCACAGGTCGGCCCCTTCTTGGCCATTCTCTTGCATCTCTCGCAGTAGTATCTCACGGGCAAGGATATCAGCAAAGGGATAGATGACTGATGTAAAAGACCCTTTTGCTCCCCGCGAAGGAGTTCACGCAACCTGAGATTGCTGGGTCCAGGTCCCGACCCTAGGACTTCTCGGGGCAAATATCCATGACAAAAGATATTTATAAAGACACGTCATCAGAAATCTGAATGAAGAAGATCAAGAGCGGAATCTACGGTCTGAATCCTCTCTTGGACGGCGGCATGAACGAGAACTCCACGACGGTCGTGATTGGAGCCTCGGGCGCCGGCAAGACCACATTCGCCACCCAGTTCGTCCGAAGGGGACTGGAAGCGGGGCAAGAGGGCATCTTCGTAAGCCTTGACGAGAACAAGGACGAGATAATCAGGGAAGCCATCGAAATGGGGTGGCGCGAGATACTCGATTACCTTGACAACGAGAAGCTCGTGTTCATCGACGCTTCCGGAAAGGAGTTCTCCAGCTTCATAAAGAAAGAGCTTCCATCCTTCGTCGCGGATTGGGGCGGGTCAAACGCTCGCATCTCAATCGATCCTCTGACTCCGGTCATGTGGTCGGTCCAGGATCAGTATGAGAGAAGAGACCTGATCGGATTCCTATTGAAGCAGGCTCGGAAAGTGGGAACGGTTCTCTGCACGCTGGAGGAGCACGGCTCGTCAGGGGACCTTTCGGGACCCGAGACGATCATACCCATGTACCTTGCGGATTGCGTGGTTCATCTCAGATACCGGCCAGTTGACGGTGCAGTGGGCCGAACGCTCAAGATCGTGAAATGCAGGAGCAGCAAGCACAGCGATTTGGCGCATCCCTACCGCATAATCAAAGGTCTGGGTCTCATAGTCGAGAGGGGGAACTACAAGAAGGTCGAGACGAAGAAGATTCCAGACAAACTGAGAGAAGACTTCAAGAAGATCGTTGGGAACAAGATCCCGCCTCACGTCAGGGCACGGCTCTCCAGGGCTCTCAAGGAACTCACCGATGACGATTTTGAGGGGATCAAGGCCAGCGAGATCATCGAAGACATCATCGAGGAATATGAGAAGAAGTAAATCCAGGGGAGTCGGCAAGGCCTTTGAGAAGGTCATGCTTGGCGGGGACGATGAGGAGAGAGCCGGTCTGGAGTCCGTCCTCATGAGCCCCGTCCGGCAGAGGCTCTTCGCATTCCTGTGCCGATATCCTGGATCCCCGCTCAAGACGGTCTCGGTCGCAAACGACATCTCACAGAGCACCGCAGCTTGGCACCTGCGACAGCTAGTGGAATCTGGCTACATCAACCAAAGAAATGTCCGCAACAAGGTGACATACTCTCCTGTGGGACTCGTTGACGAAAAGGATGGCGAGCTTCTGGAACTGCTGAACAACGAGGCCGCCAAGAAGCTGTTTCTCACGATACTGAGCCAGCCAGGACTCTCTCAAAGGGAACTAGCGAAGATGCTCAGCACGAGTGACCAGTCAATCCTAAGGCTCGTCAAGCGAATGGAGGGTCTCGATCTCATCTCTCGCACGACCGACGGGAGGTTTGTCAGGTACTTCCCCTCAGATGGACTGAAGAGGGCGAAGGATCGGAACTATAAGAGGGCGAAGGAGTTCCGCAAGGACATTCTTAGGAAGTTGGAGACCGATGGACTGGAGCCCAAGGTCGTCCGCCAATCGGATACGGAGTTGATGGTCGAGATTCAGAGGTCGCGGTTCAAGTCCGTACTGGACCTCTCAGTTGACCCCTTCCGAACAGTACTGGAATAGGACATAAACACAGAACCGTACTAGTCGGTTCCAAAACCAACAGACTGAGTTCCTACCCAGTTCTAGAAATGGTATATATCCACGTCTCGTAGAAAACCCTGATGGAAGAGAGCTTCATAAGTCTCCTTTCCGAGATATCCGGTGTAGGCAAGAAACGGGCGAAGAGCCTAATCGAGGATGGATTCTCTTCCGTCGACTCGATCCTATCCGCGGATGTCGAGGACATCGCAACGGTCGCCGGTGTCGGGCGGGAGCTTGCGGCCAGAATCAAGGTTTTTTTCGAGGAGCAGTTCCTCCAGGAGAACCTCCCCTTCGTTTGCCCAGCCTGTGGAAGTTCTGTGGAAACTGACGATACACGATGCTCTTCTTGCGGAACGGTCCTGCCAGCCAGAAAGGAACTCGAAATGGAATCGCTGGACAGCCTTCTGGAAGAGCTTGAGAAGGACATCCCGCTGGACGAGCGAGAGGTTCCCGAGAGCATCGGGGAGGAAGAGGAAGAACCCAGGATATTGGGCAGGGACTTCCTTGAGAGGTGGAAGCGCATCCAGGAGGGAGAGGAACTCCCGCGCGCCCAGAAAATCGAGGAACAGATCAGTCACTACGACAGACTCCTTGAGGTCGACCCCACGCTAGAAAGGGCTTGGCTGAAGAAAGCCGAGTTCCTTGTCGAGCTGGGGAGGTTCGACGAAGCAATCGAATGCTACGACAGGGCTTCTGAACTCAATCCAGAGATGGAGGGGCAGTACAAGCTGGAAGTCCTCAACGTGCTCCGGTCCAAAGAGGACGTCTCCCTTGTTCCAGAGCCGGGAGAAGAGATATCTGACGAAGACGCGGACGCCATCGAGAGGGCCATTCGACATTACGATGCGCTCCTGAGGTTGGATTCCTCGCTCAAGATGGCGTGGCAGACCAAGGGAGAGCTTCTTGAAAAGCTCGGTCGACAGGACGAAGCAGTTGAGTGCTATGGGAAGGCCATTGGGTCAGCCACTCTCGAGAGAGTCAGGGACATCAGGAAGATGGCCACGCTCAGTCAGCGGGACATGTTGAGCCGAAGGTCCGTTGGCAAAGGGCTCATCAACGGCATCGGGCGGACCAACGGCCTAGTCAACGGCTTCGTGAATGGAAGGGTCAATGGACTTGTCAACGGCATCGGGCGGACCAACGGCCTCGTCAATGGACTTGTTAACGGGGTCGGGCGGGTCAACGGCCTCGTCAACGGCCTGATAAACGGTAATGGACTGGTTAACGGCAGAGCGGGCAGGGTGAGACCCATGGAGGTTCCCAGAGGACCGTCGAGGTGGTCTCGAGGTCTCGTAGGAGTGGCTGCTCTTCTCACGTTTCTCATTCTCATGCCCATGCTGGGTTCGGTGCTCTTGGCCCCGGCGGGAACTGCAATCGAAATCGACGGGGACTTCGATGATTGGTCTGAACTCTCCACCAGGAGCTCCCCGATATTCCTTGACGATTCCTCAGATCAGCTGGAAAACACAGATATCAACATCGTTTCCTACCGGCTGTTCAGGCAACTCAACCGTGGGTATGTGTATGCAGAAGTAGAAGGCTCGTTCTTCAACGGTGCGGGGCAGGAAGGCCTCGACAATCTCTTCCTACTCATCGACAGCGACGGAGACTCTTCGACTGGCTACGAGGCAGGCGATCTTGGCGTGGACGATCTCGTGCGCCTCAGCGGCTGGAACAACTCGTGCACAGGAAGCGACTCCATGGACTTCGCCCCGTCGGGCGGCAGGGACAACTGGCATGGGTTCCGACCGGACGGGTCCGCTAGTTGCGCCGTGGAGGACAACAAGCTTGAGGCGGTCTTCAGTCTTCCCAACGACGGCGCCAGAATGCTGTTGGCGACCATGGACATCCTCGGTAACACGGATGTGGGGGATGCGATAGTGGAGACGGACCTCGGGGCACTGACAGTGGATGTCGAGACCGTGGCCCCGGAGGTTGTGACGCAGCTGGAATTCCCCGCTCTCTCCCTGACTATGCGGGTCCAGGCGACCGCCCTGAGCACCCTGTCTCTCGATTTTTCCACACGGGGCAACCTCTCTGACGATCTTGTCACTGTTGCGCTGTATCAGGACTCGAACGTCAATGGCGTTTGGGACGCGTCGGATTCTCTCCTGGGAACCTCGGATGTTGCTGGCGGCATAGCCCAGTTCCAGCTGAACACATCCTCGAGCCCGCTCACGGGCAACGTCACGCTCTTCGCAGTGGCGCAGTTGACCTCCATGCCTCAGACGCACTCCTTCGGACTCAGGCTCGACAGTGTCGGCGCGAACTCGACGGTGCTCATCAGGGAAGGCTTTCTGACGAATTCCTACATCCTTTCCCCACCTGAAGTAACCGTGGACGGTGCATTCGCGGAC
>JAJISH010000307.1 GCA_022848825.1 Thermoplasmatota archaeon | reverse complement strand
GGATGCCGCCTACGACACTGACTACACGCTGACCATTGGCTCAGGAGCTGAGGACCTCGCGGGGAACTCCTTGTCCCAGGAGGTAGTGGACTTCACTACTATGGTCGAGCCAGAAGGACCACCAGCACCGTCAGCTGAATTCGACATTGCACAGGCTTGGTGGCTCATCCTGATTATCATCATACTGATAGTCATCGTGGTGCTCCTCCTCTTGATGAAGAGGAAGCCGCCTGCCCCGGTCGGGGAGCCAGCAGTGCTCGAGGAGGACATGCCAGTGGAGGAGATCCCCGAACTCGAGGAGCTCGTTCCCGATGAGCCTCCAGCACCGGAGGAACCGCCCTCCGAAGGGGAAGTCCCAGTCTACTAGGCTCACCGGTACAGCGCGCGTCGTTTCCTCTCGTACCCTTCCAGACGTTCGTAGAGCGAATGTGCTATGAGCGGCAACGCGATCGTCGCATCACAGTAGCAGACGCCCATTCTCGTCTCAGCGGACTCCTTTCCCCAGGAGATCGCCTCCTCGAGGGTCGCCCCGCTCAGACCTCCCCATTGCGGTGAATCCATCGTGATCTGGACCGCATACTTGTGCGGGTAGTACGACTCATCCGTCCCCTTCCTCTTGAGCCCCTCTGCTCTGCCGGGAACCTTCAGGTCCTCGTACAGGAGGTCCGATGTTGCGGCGAACAGCTGGATGAAGTCCTTCGGCACACCTCCACCTATGTAGATGGCCCCGGTGTCCTCCACTTCCTCCGCGAGCTTCATGAACTCCACGTAGTCCTTCACATTGTCTATGCTCACGCCGTGCCCTTTGGAGTGAGCGATCAGTGCGGCGTCCCCGTACGGGCTGTCCACGATCGCAGGACAGAACACCGGGACGGCGTGCTTCGCCGCCGACGAGACGATGCAGTCGATCCCCTTGTCCGCGAGCCAATTCCCGAAGCTCTCCAGGACTTCTCTTGAAGAGTGGTTGCGGCCCGCCTCCAACCCCATCATGAAATCGCTGATCAGACTCGTCATCTCGAAATAGTCGCCTTCCTTTCCAGCAACATCATAGTACCGGTTGTAGCCGTCCTCGAACAGCCCGGTGTCCGTCGAGCCAATCCGATCGTCCAGATGGTAGTAGTTGAAGCCCATCGCCTCGACTATGTCCTCCGAGATGTTGGCGCCCGTGGACACGAGCACATCTATGTAGCCCTGCTCGATGAACCACTTGACTATCCTCCACTGGCCCGCGGTCGAGAGGGAGCCCGCGTATCCGAACATGATGGTCACGGACTCATCGCGTATCATGCTCTCGATTATGTCGACAGCCCTTCCCAGCGTCCTGCCCTGGTAGGCCGTCCTCCCCATCGCCTTCACAAGATCGGAGACGCTCCTCCGCTTCACGTCCAGAGTCTCAACAACGGATTCCATCGCCATCAGGAAGGTCTATTCGTTGCGTGGTATTCATGTTTTCGTTTCCGCCTTCGGAGCGGGATCGATCCCTGGCGGCGATCGTACACGTCGAGCCCTTTCCCTCACTGCTCAGCATCCCTTTTGAAGGGGCGGGACTGCGCAGTGTCGGACCGCTGAAGATTATCATACCTGATAATCTCTCGGAAAGCCCTATATGAAGGCCATGCGAATTCTGGGAACGTCAATGGCTAGCAAGTCCACTCTCGCTCAGAGAATCTCGATGAAGATGAAGGTCTGTCTCGTCGGGGAACCCGCCGTGGGGAAGACAAGC
>JAJISH010000306.1 GCA_022848825.1 Thermoplasmatota archaeon | reverse complement strand
TATCGTAGCTCCGACAACGGCACTGCCAGCCGACTTCTCGACGGGAATGCTCTCTCCCGTGACCATGGACTCGTCCACGGAAGAGCTGCCCCCCAGGACGACGCCGTCCACGGGGATCTTCTCCCCCGGTCTAACGCGGATGATGTCGCCCACCGCGACCTCTTCGATAGGGATCTCCCGCTCGATTCCGTCTCGGAGGACTATCGCCGTTCTCGCCTGAAGCTCCATCAGCGTCCGAATCGCCTGGGACGTGCCGCTCTTGGCCTTGGCCTCGAGATAGTTCCCAAGGAGTATCAGGCCTATGATCATCGCCGCGGTGTCGTAATAGACGGCGTGGGTTCCGAACAGATCGGGGAGAAAGGTGACGATGACGCTGTAGGAGTAGGCGGCGCTGGTGCCCACGGCAATCAACGTGTCCATGTTGGCGGTCCTGTTCTTGAACGCCTTCAACGTTCCCTTGTAGAACTTCAGACCGGGGTAGAACTGCACGGACGTCGCAAGGAGGAAGAATGCGAAGTTGCGGATGAAGAGGTGGGCGGCGTCGTCCGACAGCGAGAGGAGGTCCCACGTCATGCCCACCGCGAGCATCGGGAACCCAACGGCGAGAGCGAAGATGGTGATCCTCTTCTTGTACTCCATGTCCTTTCGATGGAACTCCTCGGCCTGCTCTCGGCCCTCCTCAAGGCCGACGAACTGATAGCCGGCGTCGTCTATCGCCTTGCCTATGGTCTCGAGACTGGTGACCTTGGGATCGTATATCACGGTGGCCCGCTCAAGTGCGAGATTGATGACTCCGCTCTTGATTCCCTCGACATTGGAGAGGGCGGTCTCGATCGTGTTAGCGCACGTAGCACAGGTCATCCCTCCAACCTTGACGGTCTTCTTCTCAAGGGCCATGGCAACTGGTACAAAAACGAGAGGGACTTAAAAGGTTGTCTAATGACGAGTGTCAAGCGGGTTGCATATCAAGGCCGATTACAGGTGAATGAGAAGTGGGCTCAGGGAGATTCGAACTCCCGACCTTCACCATGTCAAGGTGACGTCATAACCGCTAGACTATGAGCCCGCGCTCTGCGAATAAGCCGCTGGTTTCATAAGGTTTGTGCTTCAGTCTGAGATGCGCTGTAGGCTGCCGGGACGTGGTTCCTCCGCACGAGAGAGCCGACTCCTGCCCTGCTAAGCATTCCGAAGGACTATGCAAGGAGTTGACGGACATCGGAGCGAAGAGAAGCATAGCCCGAGCGAGGGAACAGTATAGCTCGAGCGAAGAAACAGCGAAGGAAAAGCGAGTTGAAAGCGAGGTCAAAGCGAGGGGAAAGCGAAGGAACCCCAGGGAAGGCCCTACTTAAGCGTTCCGAAAATGCATTATACGCCACTGCGCGGGCGGGAACGGAGAACCAACGGAGGACGGAGAACTCGAAGAAACCAGAAGGGGAACGGTTGCCACTGGAACTACTCAAGAGTCCAGTAGATGAAGTTGTGACAGGACTTCAGATTTCACTCCTTGTATTCGATCAGCATTCCGTCTATCTTCCTGGCGATATCTCCCATTGCTTTCACGCCTGAAACACTGAGGATTCTTCTGCCATAACTGAAGAAGACGAGATTAGGAATGGTCTTAACGCGATATCGCTCCGCAGTATCTTCGTTCTTCTCTATGTTGAGCCTTCCAAATGCCACGCTACCCGCGTACTTCCTCGATAGAAGCCTAAGCCTTGGAAGAATGACTTTGCAGGGAGCGCACCACGGTGCCCAGAAGTCCACTACCGAGAGCGGGTATTTTCCAATGAAATCCGAGAGATCTCTGTCACTAAGTGTGACGATGTGACTCGGCCATTCTTTCATTGATGGGGCCTTTCTCGAATCCCGTTTCCTTCTTCGCAATCTGAACCTTTCGAGCATTCTTCAAGCACCTCTTCTCTCGTGACTCTGCAAACTGTCCTCTTGGAATCCTCCATATCCTAGGTCTCAGTTCTCAAGGGATTGACTGAAGTCCTATATTCTGTTATTTGCTTCTCTTGAAGCTCTGTTTGTGTCTTTCTGAGTGTGTTGTCCCGATGTTTTCACCGCAAAGGATTTAGATTCGAAGTGATTCCGTGTGCTTGCCAGAGCAGGTGAGTAACATGGAACCATTCCTCTATTCCCACCAGAACAGAGACAGGATCATTTGGATGAGTCAGAACACGAACACCCTCTCCACGACCCCGGCGATACAAGAGGCCCTCAACGAGGCGGTCCGGAGAAGGGAATACGCCCTGTACCCCTACAAGAACGGTCTCTTCGGGCTTCCAGAGGCTCTGAAGGAGGACGTGGGCGCCCCCCATTACGACGTTCTCATGGCCAACGGCGGAATCGAGGCCCTCTACGTCATAACGAGAGCGCTTCTCAGGCGAGGAGACGAGGTCGTCGCGTCGGACCCGAGCTTCCTGCCCATCCATCATCAGGTCAGCCTCTGCAACGCCAAGACGATCGAGATGCCGATATACTCCGATCCGTGGAAGATGACGCCTGAGCGGGTGAACGAGGCAATAACGAAGAAAACGAAGATGATCCTCCTGATAGACCCGATCAACCCCTTGGGGACGGCGTACACGGGCGACGAGGTGAGAGCGATCTCGGAGATAGCGCAGGACAACGACCTGTACCTCCTGGACGACATCACGTACCGAGACTTCTCGGACGACCATCACGTCACGTCGGACTACTACCCGGAGAAGTCGATACTGGTGTACAGCTTCTCGAAGAATTGCGGCATGGCGGGATTGAGGATCGGGGCTGCCCTGGCTGAGCCCGAGCTGATGAAGTCCTTTGTGAAATACAACGTCAACCCGCTTTCCGTCAACATCCTTGCACAGAGGGCGGCCCTTGCCGCTCTCCAGACGAAGGACCAGTGGATATCGGGCATCGTCCACATCTGCAGGAGGAACCAGGCGACGATCAAGGAAGCTGTGGAGAGGATCCCCGGGGTCTTCCTTCCAGTCTATCCGTCATACACGAACATGTTCATAATCGACATCGGCAACACCGGCGCGGACCCGGAGAAGGTCCAGGAGAAGCTCCTGCTCGAGCATGGCATCTTCTTGAGAGCCGGCAACTACGTGAGCAAGCGGTTCGGTGACAGGTTCGTCAGGACCTCGTTCTCCCTTCCTGAGGAGGAGTGCCAGAAGTTCGCTCGCGCATTCCCGCAGGTCATGGCCGAGCTCTCGGGCTAGACCCGTGAAGCGATGGAGGACCGTTGTCGAAAGAGATTCAATCGGCCTGTTCTTTGACATTGGGTTGGCACTCCGTGCAGACACGTATCACGTCGTTGTTGTCCTTGTGGAGCCCCGCATTCTTCGAGACCATATAATGTGTGCAGTCAAAACAGATGGTCTTCCCACACCACTGGCACTTCCTGAGCTTCTTCTCGTACTCGCTCATCTCGAATTGCTTGCCGCAAATCTCGCACACTACTTTTTCCATGGTCTCATTGCTCCTAGAAATCGAAAGGTGTCTCAGCTATCACTTCGACAAGGTCCGCAGCTGTGAAGATGCCCACGATCTCCTCTCCGTCTGCGACCAGAAGTCGCTTTGTCTTCATGTCCTTCATTATCCTGGCCGCCTCCCTTACGGTGAATCGCTGGTTCACCGTTATGAGCGGTTCGGACATGTACTTGGACACCTTCAATTTGCATGCATCAGCTCCCGCGCACACGACCTTAGACAGGAAATCCCTCTCCGTGAAAATCCCGACCGGCTTCCCGTCCCGAGTGACGACAAGACTTCCTATGTGTTTCTCCCCCATGAGCGTACAGGCCTCGTCAATCGTTCCATTCTCATCGATCGTGACGATGTTCTTCTTCATAACCTCCCCGATTCGCAACATGTGCACTGGGATGGCACGGACCGAAATAAAGCTTCCCGAAACTACGTGATGTAGGTCACGCTTGACCTGTCGAAGCCCTCAACGAGTTCAAGCTCCGACTGCTTCGGTGGAATCCAGCCGAAAACCGGATACACGATGTAATCAAAGAACTTCGTGATGTCCTCGGCCATCTTTGTCGTCGGATGATCGGGTCCGAACAACTTCCTGCTGATCTCCACGGCCTTCAAGCGTGTCTTCTTCTCATCGATTATCCCAATCGTGTGCAGGTACTCGTGAAGCAGTATGTGGAATGAATAGGACTTGAGCAGTGATGGGTTCGTGTTCTCGATCAGCCTGAGGGATGTCTTGTTCATGACTATGATGTTGGATGACACCGGGTAATACGCGCCAATCCAGCCGGAGCGCGTCCCGCCGAGCTCGGAGAGACCGAGCATCAGACCGGCTCTCGTCTTCCCAAGCTCCAGCTCAACTGCCTTCTTCACGAGCTCGAATATGTCAGGGAGACCCTTCGTCGCCTCCAGTTCATCGGAATAGCCCATCATCTGAATATACATCCGCTGGTCCGAGATATTAGCCTTTTCACTGGATGGGTTGCAGCCAATCGTCCTCCGACTGAAGGTGATTCCCATGACAGCCTCTTGTGCCAGCCAGGACAGTTCCAGTATCTCGCAATGTTAAAATAGGAGCCAAGTATAAACTCGAAGAAGGCGCTGCGTTTCATCGTTTGAGGCAGCGGGCGTTCATGTTGACAGAGCGGGACGAACGAAAGGGAAGACGGAAACCCGAGAACACACGAGGATAACGGATGCATGTCGGCGATGTTCTACTATGGGCAGCCTTCGCGGTTGGGATTCTTGCGGTAATCATCACACTGCTCAGGCTCTCTCTGAAGCCGGACCTGGACTCCAGAATCCCTTGGATCCTCTCACTGACCGCCTTCGTTCTCGTCTCTGCTTCGTTCTTCCTTCTGATGTACGGCTTCCTCGCGTCGGACATGACCATCGAATACGTGCATTCGTACTCAGCGACAGATCACGAGTGGTTCTACAAACTCGCGGGGGTCTGGGCTGGTGGCAAGGGGTCCATATTCCTTTGGGCGTTCTTTGCCTCCCTGTTCGTTTTCATTCAAGTGACCATACGGAACTTCAGACCGAAGGAGAAGCGTTCGTCGGAGAGATTCCAGGACTGGCTGTTCCTCACGGAGAGCGTCCTGCTCGTGACGTTCATCTTCATAGTTCTTAGGCTGGAGATGTTTGCACCGACGCCTTACCTGAACCTCCTTGCCGCACCAGACGGGTTTGGTCTGAACCCGCTCCTGCAAACGCCCCTCATGGTTATCCATCCCCCCATAACGTTCGCGGCCTACGCGTTCAGCGGGATTCTGTTTGCTGCGAGCATAGCCGTTCTCGCATCGAATGACAAGAGATGGACGTTTGACGCCCTGACATTCGGCCGTGCGTCCTGGCTGTTCATCAGTCTCGGCATCGTCATCGGCGCCATCTGGGCGTACACCGTCCTCGGCTGGGGCGGTTACTGGGGATGGGACCCGGTCGAGACGGCGAATCTGATCCCCTGGATCGCGTTGACGGCCTTCCTTCACGCGACCTTCATGCACCGGAGGAAGGGGTCCTACGGGAACTTGGCTCCCTTGCTTGGGATTCTGAGCTTCTCGCTCGTCCTGTTCACCACGTTCGAGACCAGAAGCGGCTATGTCGAGTCCGTCCACTCGTTTGCGGGCGGCGGCGGTGACGTCCCAGTCGACCCTGCGTCCAAACTCATATACGTCCTCGAAGCCTCGCCAGAGAGTGCCTATTTCCTCTCCGTGTTGCTCTTCGCGCTTCTCATCGGACTGATCTTCTACCTCTGGAGGTTCCTGCGGACAGAGAGAGGCCAGAAGGACTCCAGGTTCGTGGGCTACGCGTACATGCTCGTGTTTGCGGCACTTCTCATCCCGATAGCACTAGATGTGACGGGATTCCTGTCGGTCGTCTTTGATGTATCGAGGGCGTTCGGCCTCGGCAATCTGCTGCTCGGCCTCGGGATCCTGCTCTACCTTCTCGTTGGCGGCCCGTTCATCTGGATCGTCATGACCTCGGAGGGTGAGGCGGAGAGGGAGAAGAAGCCCATCTTCTCCGCGGACTCCTGGATGATGGTCACGGTTCTCGTTCTCTCCGTCTGGTTCGTGGCGACCTTCCTCCTCATGATGCAGGGCATAAACAGTCTGAGGCCAGAGAGCTTCGAAAGCCGTCTTCCCCTCGTCATTGTCCCGCTTGGCGCGATCCTCATACTTTGCCTGTCGTGGGGACACGTGAGCCCTGGGTTCTCCTTCTACGTCGTGGGCCTCATAGCCGCCGCAACCGTCTTTGGGTTTGTCGTCTTCGCCAACCCATACTTCTTCGTCTACATCCCCATCTCCTTGGGCATTCTCGCGACCGCAGGATACAAGATAGTGAAGGTCTCGTCGAAGAAGGACACGAGCAGAGACGCAAAGCTCGCGGGCCTGTTCCTAATATTCGCATCCATCCTTGGAATGGTCATGTGGGGGTCGGGGCCATCCAGGATCTGGTTGGGCCCCCTGAGCTTCGAGACCAGCCTTCCCTTGCTGATCGGCGGGTTCATGGCCTCGGTCGTTCCGTTCATCGCAGGCATAAGCACTCTCAGAGGGGGGGACATTCGGCTTGCCGTTGCTGGCGGGATTCTCGGAATTCTCTCGATCGGCTTCCTTGCAGGCACCGTCCTCTCAGCAATCGCCCTCGCACTGATTGCCATCGAGTCGAAGAGCTTCTCCAGATCTACATCGTGGAGCAAGGCAGTAAGAAGGCCGCTTATGACGGCCGGCGCGCATCTCATCCACGTGGGAGCTGCGTTGCTCATCATAGGATATGCCACGAGCACGTTCCTCCCTTCAACACATGGGGACGAAATCCTGCTTGCAGGCCAGACCCTAGAGATGCCCGAGGGATACGGGTTTGAGATAGCCGAATCGAGAGGATACGATGCCGACCTCAATCAACGGTACGAGACCGTCGAGGTGATCCTTCGCCTCTCGGATTCGAGCGGCGATATCGCCTCCGTGACCCTGACAATGGTTTGGCGGACAACTGACCCAACTGGCAGTGGCACATATACATCCGTTGTATTCATTCACTCTGAACACGCGGTCGACGTCTACTTCATAGTGATCGGTTTCTTCACGATGAGCGACGGGTGGATCAATGTGAACACCCAAAAGAACATCACCGAGAAGTTCTCAAGTTCGAGTGTGAGCGCCATCAGGATCGCCGTCGAGTTCGTTCCGCTCGTGGGACTCGTCTGGAGTGGGGCCTGGATAATGGCAACGGGCATCGTGACAAGGGTCGGTTCTGACCGTTGGCCGATAAGAGACAGAGAAGAGGCCGAAGAGGAGCCTCCTCCGAGAGAGGACAGGGAATACGAGGATATGCTGGAAAGGGAGCTCCAGATGTTGGAGGACGGTTTATGAGACGGACGGGTGCATTTCTTGTGGTGTTGGGTCTGCTTTCTTCATTGGCCTTCCCGCCATGGCACACGGCGAGCGCGGACGGACCGGACGCTAGTATCGTAGTAGACCTCCACGAGATCGACATGGTCCAGATGACGAACAACACTGCTTTCCTTGCAATTGAAAGGGCCTACTACAACAACACGGGGGATTCGGAGTTCAACGGCACTCTCCGCTCCTGGCTACCCGCGAGGTCGCAGGTAATCTCAATGGCTTGCGAGCATAATTCCTCGACCACAGTGATGAGGAGAGTCGACATGACCGGCTACAAATGCTATGACTTCTCACGAGATATGACCGATGAGAACGTGATCGCATTCACTGCCTTCGAGGAGAACGAGACGCTCTCGTACTTCGGACAGAATGTGACTCTTATTCTCAATGCCTCCAATGGGAATGGGACCTCCTGGCATTCCGTTCCTGTCAATATCACGGTCGGCTGGGGGAATGAGTCGCGGTCCTCCACGCCTTCTGGGCAGGGACTGAGGATAGACGCGAGCGATGAGCGGATGGACGCCATGCAGCTCTCCGTGAGCCAGACCGTGATATCCGCGAGCCAGCTGATCAACGTCACCAGCCAGTCTCTCTGGAATGAGACGGTTTCTTTCTCTGTGGATGGGCTTCCTCTCGGATGGGAAGCCCACGTCCGCAATGACACTGCTGAGATTGACTCAGTGGATCTGGAGCCAAACGAGACGAAGATGCTCACGTTTGTCGTCGAACTGCCACCATACAAGATGCTGATGGAGTTCCTCTACATCCTGTATCTGGAACCTTCCGGGGACGTTAGGAAGTCCGATACGTACGAGCAGAGCTTCTTGTACAACGTTACGGACTACAGCC
>JAJISH010000305.1 GCA_022848825.1 Thermoplasmatota archaeon | reverse complement strand
GATGGTCTCGCGGGTGATGGCCTTCACCATCGATCCGAAAATCTTCTTGACCCAGGGGGTCTTCTCGTCGGCCTCGTCCTCTCCGAGCTCGGCGAACCTGAACTTCTCGGGCGGGTACCCCAGAAGGTCCGTGTAGAAGCTCTGCACCTTCGCCATGTGGGCGACGTAGAACCACGGGAGGCCCTTGTCCATGAGTTTCTGGCAGCTCAGTGCCTGCACGTTCTCCCTGTCCTCCTCGAAGGTCACCCTCACGCCCAGGCCGTCGAAGTCGGAGAGGCTCATGGAGCTCGGGAATCCCTCATCCTCCGGATCGAAGAATATCTGCAGCTCGGCCTGGATGAACTCCCTCATCCGATACGTTCCCTGCCTCGGTGATATCTCGTTCCTGAACGCGCGTCCCATGATGGCGAGACCCATCGGGATCCTCCTTCTCAGGGCCTCGAACTCCCGCTTGAAGTTCAGGTAGACCCCTTGGGCGGTCTCCGGTCTCAGGAAGGCGTCGTCCGTTCCCGCGGGGCCGACGGCGAGTGGGAACATCATGTTGAACAGCTCCGTGGCCTCGAACTCGCCCTCGCACTCGGGGCATTTGAGGCGGAGCTCTCCCAGCTTTGTGTCGATGTCATCAGGGGACATCCCCTCTGCGGAGGCACCGGTGGCATCCTCCAGGAGCTGGTCCCCGCGGAATGACTCCCCGCAATTCGAGCACTTCGCCATGACGTCGGTGAAGTGGTCAACGTGACCCGAGGCCTTCAGGCTCCTGTACGGGAGGATGGTCGTCGTGTCGACGAGGTAGTAGTTGTCCTCGGACTTGACGAAATGGCGGAGCCAGGCGTCCTCCCATTTCCTCTTCAGGCCCGCACCGAGATGGCCGTAGTCGTAGAATCCGCCAAACCCTCCATATATGTCCGCGGTTGGCCAGATGAAGCCCTTTCTCACAGATAAGGACATGATGTCGTCGTATCTGCCAGGCAAGGGAATCCCTCTATTGGACAAGAGTGGCTACTACATCAAGCTCGTAGAGCATGGCGACCAGTCTGTCGTTCATATCTATCACCGGGAGCTGACCGAAGTCCTCCATCATCATCATCCTGGCGGCTTCCGCGGCCCCCGTCTTCTCGAACACAGTGACAGGCTTCTTCACCATGACCTCTACGACATCGATCTTCGGAAGGTCGATCTTCGATTCCTCGTAGTAGAGCTTCATGACGTTCCTGAGGCCGTCCCAGGACCAAGAGTCCTCGTCCTCTCCCAGGCCCAGGTCCGAGATGGCAATGCTCCCGTTGATGTGGCTCTGGTTGAAGATGTCCCGGTCCGTGATGATCCCGCTCAGCTTCCCCGTCTTGTCGAGGACGGGAAGTGCGAACACCTTTGCCACCTTGATGATCTCGAGCGCCACTTTCAGGGGAGTCTTCTCGTAGACGGGAACGCAAGGGGACCTGGTGAGCTCGCTGACCGGAGTGTCCACGTTCTTCTTCTGCACGGCCTCGAGGAAGTCCGCAGGAGTGAGCATTCCGACCACCTTCTTCTTCGAGACGACCGGCATGTGATGAATGTCACCCTCCACGAAGAGCCTCGCCACGTCCTCGACATTTCCGGTTTTGACCGTCGTTGGCCAGTCCTTCTGGACCAAGAGGGCGAGCTGTTCTTCCGTTGGGCTTGCGAAGATGTGCTTCCTGGCGACGAACCCCACGTAGGTCCCGTCCTTCTTCACGATCGGAACGCCCGTGAGCTTCTTCGTGACCATTATCCTGAGTATCTCTGTCCTGGTCCCGGGTAGCTTCACCACGATGGGGTCTTCTGTCATTATGTCCTTTACCCTCATCCGCTACCCCCTTCGGTCTCCTCGATTTCGACGAGTTTCACACCATGCTTCATCCATGTCTTCTCTCCCATGCAAACCAACGAGATGTCCGCTTCCGAAGCTCTCAGAATGTGCTTCAATTGTGGACTGTGGCTCTGCGGAGCCAGAACCATGAAATCTGGCTTCTTCCCGACGGTTAAGCCTAAAGCGCCCTCTCCATTTAAAGCTTTTCTGGAGCTCATCAGCATTCCGACGAGGTCCAGCAGCCCGATTCCTCCCTTCAGTTTGCCCGCGTAGTAAGCGAACTTCATCTCCTCCAAGACCGAGGGGCTCGATATCATCGCATTGTCCGTTCCCAGCATGAGCCTGACTCCCTTGCTCAGCATTCTCGGGATGTCTATCAGTCTTCCGAAGAAGGCATTCGAGCGGGGGCAGATGACCACTGGCATGTCGTCGTTCGCGCAGACCTCCAGGTCGGAGTCCGTTGCACACGTCATATGGACAAGGAAGCTCGGCTTCAAGTCCAGTATCCGGTCGATGTCCTCGCGCTTGTCCTCGCTCGCGTGGAGCGCGAAAGGGACACCCTCTCGCCGCGCGGCCTCCGAGACCTTCTCGAGCTCCGATCGGTCCCAATCGCTCATCGAGCTGACGCCGATGCCGTTGACGACCTTGAGGAGCGAGGCCATCTCACGGCCGTCGAACCTCATCCCCGCCGGTCTTCCGTACGCGACCGGCCTGACATCGAGTCCCAGGCA
>JAJISH010000304.1 GCA_022848825.1 Thermoplasmatota archaeon | reverse complement strand
TTCCGCTCCACCTGCCGTGGTTGTACGACGTGGGCGTCGAGCCCGCGCCGCCCGGCGAGTGGCGCCTCCGCCGGGTCGCTACGCGCCCGGAAGACGACGCCGTCGTCCGCTGCTTCGAGAACACGAGCTTCGACTTCGAATCGTTCTCGATCGGCCCGTCGGGACCGCAGACGGCAACGACATCCGAGTCCTCGAAATCCTCGAGGATTCTCTCCAGCCATGTCTGCGGAAGCCTAACATCCGCATCCGTCGTCGCGACGATCGGTGCCCCAGCAGCTCGGAAACCATCATTCCTGGCACCGCCGATTCCTTTGCTCTGCTGGATGATGACCTTGTCCGCGTGGACGCCAGCGATCTCCCTCGTCCCATCAGTGCTGTCCCCGTCCACCACGATGAGCTCGAAGTTCCCCCTGGGAAGGGTCTGCTTCTCGAACTGCTTCAGGAACTCCTCCAGACCCTCGTCTTCGTTGTACGTGGGGACAATGACGGATATCCTCTTCATTCGCCGCCTCCGATGCGAAGGGCCAGCTCCCGCGCGTCATCCATGCACGCGTCCATGTTGAGATACTCGAACCTGCCGAACCTCCCGCAGAGCTCGATGCCCGCACCGCTCATGAACTTCCTGAGCCTGGAGACGTTCCGTTCGTATTCGAGGTCGTAGACCACATACGCGTATTCGGTTCTCATCACCCGCGAGAACTCCACACTGTCCTTGTCTACGATCCCGTTCTTGTGGAGGCTCGTTTCCACGGAGTCCACAAGCTCGTCGTCAGAGAGGTTCCATGTGTCATCGTCCCTGAAGCAGGAGATCTCGGCCATCACGGAGCTCTTGCCCTCGGGTGTGGTCTCTGGGCTGTAGTTGGAAGGGAAGCTCGCCCGGTAGAATATCCCGTCCTCCCGCCTCGGGAAGTACACCCAGGAGAGGTCATTGATCTTTGGGTCGTCGATGCCCAGCATGACGGTGACCAGCGAGTTGAACCTCAGATCCCGGGCAGCGGTGACCATGTCCGCAGGCGTTTCGTCAAAGACCCTCGCCAGCGCGGGGAGCGGAATCGTGGATATCAGGGTCTGGAAGTCGTGAGATTCTCCGCCTCCTGAGACCCGGAATCCGTCTTGGGTCCTGGAGACATGCTCGACCTCGAACCCCGACCTGATCGACCTGCATCTGTCCGCGAGTGTGTCGGTGAGGACCTGGATGCCCCCCCTCAAGGGATAGTAGAACTCGAGCTGATGGACGTATCCTTCCGTCTCGATCCCCAACGATGATTTGATGATGTCCTCCAGCGGCGGGTCCGGTATTCGGGAGACCCACTCGGTTCCCATCTCTTCCGGCCCGACCCTCCATATCTTCTCGTTGTACGGCAGGAGGTACTTGCGGGCAATCGCTCTTCCGAACTTGTACTCGAACCATTCCTTCAGATTGGCGGGTTCCGGGACTTCCCCGCGTGCCCTCTTCAGTCTGAGCTTGAGGAACTCGACCAGGCACTCGAAGTTCTCTTCCAAAGGAAGGTCGGAAAGCCCGTTCTCGAAGGGGTATTTCACAAACCTGCCCTTGTAGTAGATCTTGGTGTTCCTCCTGTTCTTGACGAGATCCTCTCCCAGAACGGAAAGCATGAACTGAAGCCTCTCGGGCCTGTTGGAGAAGATGATGTGGGACCCGCCGAAGTCGAACGTGTAGCCGTCCTCGTTCAGCGACCTGCAGAGGCCCCCTGGAGCGTCCTCTTTCTCGATAACAATGGATTCAGGGAGAAGAGAGCCCAGTGTCAGCCCTGTAAGCCCGCCTCCCAGAATTCCAATCATGATGATTCACCAGACTCAAGACGGAATGCGCTTGCCCTATTTGGCACTCTCGATTAGGGTCTCGTAGAACTTCACGAGCTTCTCGGTGCACGTCTCGACAGAGTATCTCTCGGCCATTCGCCTGGTTTCCGTCTTCAGGCCACCGTTGAACTCAAGGGCACGTATGACCGCTCTGGAGCAGTCGAACGGATTATCCGGCTCGAAGAGGAATCCCGTCTCTCCCTCCTTCACGAACTCGGGAATCGCTCGGAAGTTGACTCCGGCGACACATTTCCCTGTGGCCATGGCCTCCAAGACGACGAGGCCCTGCGTCTCGAATTTCGACGTGATCGCAAAAGCATCACAAGCGGCGTAGTAGTTCGGTAGCATCTCGTCGTCGATGAATCCCGCGAATATCACATCGTCATCGAGCCCCAGTTTGTGGGCGTGCCTCTGACAGTTGTCCATATCGGGTCCAGATCCCACGAACATCAGCTTGGCATCTGGCATCTCCTTCTTGACGAGATAGAACGCGCCCAGGAGCGTGTTCACGTTCTTCTCCGGCGATAGCCGTCCGACGTGGAGGACCACCTCGTTTCCATCGAGGTCCCATGCCTCTCGAACCTCTCGTCCGGACACATTTGTGTTGAACCTCTTCGTGTCTATTCCTGTGGGGATTACCTCCATCATCTTGACCCGGGGCGCAAGCGCCCTCACCTCTCGGGCGATCGCGGACGTCGGCACGACAACGCCCCGGCACCTGTGAAGGAAGAACCTGAGGTAGCGCCGAACAAGCCAGCCCACGAATGAAACGTTCAGCTTCAGTGGCGAGTAGTAATTGAGCGCGTCCAGGACCATCGTGTGGAACGTGAGGACGTACGGCACCCGCAGCTCTCTCGACGCCCACATGCTTTTCATCCCAACGACGGCGACGCCGTGGCTGTGCATGAGATCTGGCTCATAGTCCCTCATAGCCAGGGTGAGCCTGTCGCTGAACACCTTCGCCATCCTGTACCCTGGATATTTCTTGAACTCCCTCGCCTTGCAGTATATCGCTTTTTCGTCGGGTGGATTGCCGTTCTTCTTGTCCTCAGGAGCGCACACGAAGACGTCGTGGCCCATCCCTTCAAGGGTCTTCCTCGTCGTCAACAAAGAATTCACTACACCGTCCACCGTTGGCAGGTATGTGTCCGTGAACAGCCCTATTCTCATCCCATCCCTCAGATGATCTTCTTGAGCTTCGACAGAACGTCCGCTGGATTCCTTCCGAGCAGACGGATCATGGGTTCCTTGCCCTTCGCACCCTCGTCGTATATGACATCGGGTACCGAGCCCGAATCGCCCATCGCTTGTCTCGTTCCCCATTCCATGGAGGATACACCTTCAGGCTCTTTGGATCGGTCGAAGCTCGCCACCACTAGGTCAGCCGCTTCACACGAATGCAGAGTTTCCTCCCTGTATTTTAAGTTTATCGCACTCCTTATCAACGGATTGAACTCAGCGGCTGCCAGTATTATCCTCGCAACGTGCGTGCTTGCGCCGAAATCAGGACATCCAGTACTTCCAACACTGTCACCGACCCTGATGAGCCTTCCTCTGAGGGCGCACACCTCACTGGCATCCATCGCGAGGGGAAGAGCGTATCCGAAGTTCATGCCGACTTCTGGGACGTTTTCGGCGGGGAGAAGGGACTTCAGACTCTCGATCGCATCGAACAGATCCTTCCATACCGAGTATCTGTCCACGACATGGTGAGAATTGATGACCCTCGCACCTTTCCCGATCTCATAGCCGAACTGGAACCCGAGGGATATCCTCCTCTTCGCCCGCCTCACGCTCTCTTCCATGCCCATCTGTCGCGCAAGATTGGCAGCGATCAGGGCGGAGAAGGCACATCCGCTTCCGTGCATGTCCCCCTGGAACCGATGCCCCCTGAACTCCACGTATGTGCTGCCGTCGAAGAGGACGTCCGTGGCGTCATCGCCGAAGTGGCCGCCCTTCACGAGGACGTTCTCAGAGCCCAGGCCACGGAGAATCGAACAGGCCTTCCTCACATCTTCCATGTTCTCGACTGCGATACCGGCCAGGGCAGATGCCTCGTGGATGTTCGGAGTGAGGAGGTCCGCCATGGGAATCAGTTCCCTTTTCAGACTGTCCACAAGTCCGGTCGAGTGAAGTGGTTCGCCCACGGTAGAGACAAGGACTGGATCCACTACAATGGGGAAGCCCTTGTCCTTCAAGGCGCTGGAAACCACGGACACGATCTCGCCCGAGTATAGCATTCCGGTTTTGGCGGCCTTGACGTCGAGATCTGTGAGAACAGCGGCGAACTGCTCCTCGATCAGGGAAACGGGAAGTGGATGGATGCTCCGTACCGTCTGCGTGTTCTGCGCGGTGACGGATGTCAGAACAGCGCATCCGTGCACATCCACGGACGCGAATGCCTTTGTGTCAGCTAGAACACCAGCACCTCCGGAGGAATCGCTACCAGCGACCGTGAGAGCTGCTATCATGTATGGGGGAAAGTCCACCGACATATTAACTCTGACTCTCGCAACGCTTAAATAGACTGACGTCAATCGAAACATGGTGTAATGCAGGTCAGAAGCGGGCACATCGTATTCGACAAAAAAACGCGGTACATCGATCTCTTGCCAGTCTATGAGGAGGTGTACAAGAGGTTCTTGGTGGAAACGGACCAGGTGCCCGAGGCTGAGCCTGAGTTTCTCGATGTCCTGATCGAGGAGAACATGGTGGACCTGAGAAGCAATCGGAAACCCGAGGGGTACAACCGCAGCGGTCAGATGCGACTCATTTTCCCGCTCTCAGGCAGAGTGGAGTGCTACGTTTACGGGAGGACGATAAGCAGCGAGATCGCCCGGGTCACTGAGCTCCTGAGCGGCATGTTCAAGAAATCCGGGCTCGACAATTCGATCGAGTGGGACAGGATGCTCCTGCACCTGGAAAAGAAATAGTCAATCAGTGGGGAAGGGCACTTCTGCGATTGTCGAATATATCGGACCGGTCGTTTCCAACACACTCTTCTTGAGCTTCAGTCTGTCGACCAGCTGAGCACCGAAGTCGGCGGTCTTCGTCTTCGAGAGTATCTCCTGAATCATCTCCTTGCCCTTGCTTCCCTTGAGTCTGCCGACGGTCACGTGAGGAGAGAACCCCCTGCCTTCCCGCTTGAAACCCAGCGGTGACATCTCGTCGTTCAGAACCCTCGAGACCTCCGCCAGCGGTTCCGAGTTCACAAGGCCGATCCACACGACCTTGATGTAGTTCAGATTGGGAAATGCGCCCGTCCCCTTGAACCCGATTTCGAACGGCTTGACGCCAGTCACGGCCTCTTTCATGATACCCTCGATCTTGGGCACCAGTCCCTCATCGGTGGGTCCAA
>JAJISH010000303.1 GCA_022848825.1 Thermoplasmatota archaeon | reverse complement strand
TCCAGACCTCGTCATCTTCGTGGGGGACGCGCTTGCGGGCAACGATGCGGTCGATCAAGCGCAGGCGTTTCACGAGGCCGTTGGCATCGATGCTGCGATTCTGTGCAAGATAGATGCGGACGCGAAGGGCGGGGCCGCACTCTCCATAGCGAAGGCGATAGGGAAGCCGATCATATACGTCGGGACGGGGCAGGAGTACGGCGACCTGGTCAGATTCGACCCGGAGTGGATGATAAAGAGGATATTCGAGGACTAGCGCGCCCTGCCGAACTTCTTCGAGATCAGGAACTTGAAATTCCTCCACCCGTCACGCCAGCTCTGCAGTTTCTTCTCCCCGGTCCTCGGTCTGTAATCTATGGGGATCTGCTTCACGCGGAACCCTTTCGTCATGGCTTCGATCTTTATCTCCTCCGAGAAGGGCATGCCATCGCTGGTTACGTTGAGGGAGTCCAGAAGCGCTCTCTTGAACACCCACATGCCGGATTGGGAGTCCTTCACCTTGACGCGGAACAGAAGGCGCATCGTGACGTTCAGTATGCGATTGCCTATCCTGTGCATGAGGGTCATCGCCTCGGGGGACAGGTTCGAGAGCCTGTCTCCGATGATGAAATCGGCCTCGCCCGAGTCGAGGATTCTGACGAAGTCGGGTATTCGCTCAGCGGGGTATGTGCAGTCCGCGTCCAGCGTCGCGACATAATCTCCCTTCGCGTTCTTGAAGCCGGTCTTGTAGGCCCTGCCGTAGCCTCTCCGCGGCTCGTTCACGACCCTGGCGCCTCTCTCCTCCGCGATCTTCACAGTTCCGTCGGTTGAGTCCGTGTCGACGACGAGGATCTCGTACTCGGTCTCGGAGAGATGCTTCTGGACGTCATCGATCACCTTGCCGATCGAGCCGGCCTCGTTCATGGTCGGTATGACGACAGTGAGCTTTACTGGAACCACCGGGGCGAAGAATCGTTCCCAGATATTTAAAGCCTCATTCCCTGCCGTCTTCGGTTGCAGGGGACGCCTGCGGGCACGGGGAACTCCTTGCCGAAGTTAACCTTGTTCAAGGTTAACCGACAGAACGAGGCGGGGCCGCGACCTGGAACACGTTCACCACGCCTGTTCCGGTTCCTTCTTCCTGCGGAAGAACTTGTACCCGGCATAGCCGAGAAGTGCAAAGACGAGTCTCGTGAGAGACCAGAAACTGATCTCCCGCCTGAACATCTCGAAGGGCCGGTAGTTCCTCCACAGCCTCCCGTGCTTGAGCGTCAACTGCTTTCTTCCCACCCCGTTCCAGAATGCCTGCTCGTAGAACTTGTAGAACGTCGGGCGGGCCCTGTGATACATTATCGCTTCCTTCTCGTAATGAATCGTCGCTCCCGCCTCCACCGCCCTGAGGTTGAGATCGATGTCCTCGGCGGTGATGAACCTGTCATCGAATCCGCCAATCCTGTCGAAGAGCGACTTCTTGTACGCCAAGTTATTGCTCGGGAAGGTGATGTCGAACCCCTTGTACATCAGCTCGACCCGCTCAAGGTCCTCGAAGGGCTGGTAGCCGATGTTGATGGTCTTCCCGGCCACGATGTCCCAATCCTTTAGTGAGGCTCTCACCCTGCTTATCCAGAACGGATTCACGATGCAGTCGGCATCTATGAACGCGACCGCTTCACCGCTGCACCTCTCAACGCCGAAGTTCCTGCTCAGCCCCCTCGTCCCGCCTCTGACCACGAGCTTGATGAAGTCATATCGCGACATGTACTCCTTCACTATCTCCGCGGTCGAATCGGTGCTCTTCGCGTCGATGATCACGATCTCTATTGGCGGTTCCTGATTGACCAGGCTGTCGAGAAGGTGGACCATGTTCCTCTCCTCGTTCCTGGCCGTCACGATTATGCTGATCAACATGGATGCCGCCCCTAAATGCGCGGCGTATATATTTATTGAGAATGCTCGCATCCGAGCTTGTGGCCATAGTCCCATGTCACATGTGGCCGGAGGATGCATTGGCGGGCCAATCGCTCCAAAGCTCATCGAGTTCTGCGATGCTGTGGGCGTCGCTTCCGAGAAGAATCTGAACGCCCTCGGAAACGAGTAGGGACAGGAACCCGCCGTCCGGGACTCCGTACTTGAGATTGTGCTCGAACACCTTCCCGCTAGGGCCTGCGAGAGACGCTATCTCTTCCTTCAGATACGTGGGGATCCTCACCCCGCTCATCTTGAGGATGTTGCCCGGGTGAGCGATTATATCCACCGCGGGATTGGAGAGAACGGCCTTCATCGACGTGAACCAGTTCTCCAGGGCCTCGGCCTTGTTCCTTCCTATATCGCGACGAGCCATGAACCCCTTGGCCCGTGGGATCCTGTGGAATGCCGCAAAGACAAGGTCCGCCCGCGAGACCCGCCCGAGGTCCGCATCTATCCTCCCGCTGAAGTCCAGGACCTTCGCCTCCACGCCCGCCAGAACCTCGATGCTGCCCGCGAACTCCTCCTTGAGGGCCTCGATCTCCTCGAAGAACTCGTCCAGCCACGCCGTGTCGATCCTGACGTGGTCCGTGATGCATATCCTATCGAACTGCCTGGAAACGGCGAACTCCACAATCTGACGCGGTGTTGCGAGACCGTCGGAGAAACTAGAGTGAATATGGATGTCCGTCCTTGTCAACGAAGATCTCCCCCCAATACCGGATCATCCTCGTCCCGTACTTCGGCTCGATCGGCGGGATCTCTTCCCCGAGGGCGAGCTTGACACCGAGGTAGGGCAGGTTGACCCCCGCTCCCGTGCACATGACTATCGTTCCGCTCACTCTCGGGTTTATCTCGATGATCTTCGG
>JAJISH010000302.1 GCA_022848825.1 Thermoplasmatota archaeon | reverse complement strand
AAGGTTGTCGAAATCCCTCATCCGTGTAGATTGCCCTCTAAGCATCTAGACCGCAAGAGTGCATCCGAGATGCTTGGGCTCCCGAACAGGAGAATCGTTTTGATGTTTGGCTTCATTCGACGAGGGAAGGGAATCGATGTTGCGATAAAGGCGATGAAACAGATTAGGGATTCCATGCCAAACACAATCATGTTAATCGCTGGAACTCCACAGGACAGCGATGGTATGACGTATCTACAAGAGCTGCTGAAACTGACCACACGACTGTCACTTGATGACCACGTCAGATTCAACACAAAGTTCATTCCTGAAGAGAGAGTTCCTATCCACTTCTCTGCGGCCTCTGCAATTGTTTTCCCTTACACAGAGAGTGTGGGAGCGAGTGGTCCGATTCACAACTACGCAGGATATGGGATTCCGATTGTGGTCGCAGATGTTGGCTATCACATGAGAGAGTCCATCGGTGGGAATGTACTCCTCTTCAAGGCAGGTGATTCAAAGAGCCTGGCGAAGAGGCTAGAGGAAATCCTCTCGGATGATAACCTTGCGACAAGGCTCCGTCAGAGTCAGGTGTCCTATGCTCAGAGAGAGACTTGGCGTCGCGCAGCTAACAGGACAGTTGGATACTACCAGAAGGTACTCAAGGACTGAGTG
Organism: Thermoplasmatota archaeon; assembly: GCA_022848825.1. Taxonomy (GTDB): domain Archaea; phylum Thermoplasmatota; class Thermoplasmata; order RBG-16-68-12; family JAGMCJ01; genus JAGMCJ01. Next base: position 1,704 of record JAJISH010000302.1, on the reverse strand, counting down.
TGGCCCTGCATTCATCCAGGAATCGTCCCGAAAGGAATTCCCAAGTATACTTCTGAGTAACAACTCTACGAGCCTTCTCTCCTAGTTCTTTCCGCAGATCGGGATGCTGACAGAGTTTCACGACTGCATCACATATCTCATCAACATTGCCGGGCGAAATCAAGACACCCATGGTATCGTCAAGAATCTCAGATGTGCCTGCTACCGACGTGGCAACTATAGCTCTTCCGGATCCCATGTACTCGAATAGCTTCAATGGCGATGCTGCGTGGGACACAGGAGTATCAGGAAAGATGCATAGCGCAACATCTGAAGTAGCAATGAACTTGGGCATCTCCTTGAACGGATGGAATCCGGCATGTGTCACCATGTGGCTTAAGCCACTGGTAACGAGCTTCTGGAGGAGCAGTCCCACCGTTCTCCCGGATCCAACGAGGAGAATGTGCGCCTGAGGAGCATCACTGTCAAGCCGTTTCGCCAAGTCGTAGATGAGTGACAATCCCGCCCACTCCTCCAGATGGCCTGAGAATAGGACGACACAGCGGTTCTTGAGCCGATACTTCTGAACGATATCCGAACAGTCGATTGAAGGAGAGAACTGCTCGGGATCTACACCGTTTGGAATCACGGCGATTATTTCCGGTCGAACCCCGTAGTCAATCAAGAGACTCTTCAAGAACTCTGTTGCAGTAAAGATTCGGTCAGCCAACTTGTAGAGCCTGAGCTCGACCATCTGCAACAGAGAAGGGCCAAGACTGGCCATGGTTTCCTGCATGAGACCAGCTGCATAAGCTGACATCCAGTCGGGAACTGCCATCAGTATTGGCTTGAAGGAGAGCTTTGCAGAGAGATACGCAACTACACCAAGGATAGGAGATGCATGTGCACAAACGACCATATCCGGTCTGAAGCGGAGTATTTCCTTGAGAGATGATGCGGTGAAGAGCACTAGTGTGATTAGATAGGCTAGGGGCGGATAACGACGCCATATTGCCCCCATCCACTTCTCCAGAAGCAAGTATCTCGCGCTAATGTTGCTATGAACCTTTGGAGGGGGACCCTTCCAGTTCTCCTTGTACTTCCAAGTTGCGGGTCGCTGACCATAGAGGTACCGAAGCGGCTGTGTGACTACGAAATGGATCTTCACATCCCTTGCTGCTGCTCTTTTGGATAGCTCGAAGATGGACCTGTCAGAACCGAGATATGGAGGAAAATGCTCAACAAAGACGGCAATGCGCTTCGGGGAACTCGGCGATTTCAAGGTAGCAACCATCTAGTAACTGGGAAATCGAATCGCCACCGCTATGATATAAGTGGATTGGAGAGAATTCCGTACACCGCAACAGTCTGTTGGAGCCGCCTTATGGATGGTGTTTCTCCTCGACAGTGCTGCTACTTCACAGGGCCGAATTTCTTGATCAGCCAACGCAGGTAGAGTTTGACTCCTTCTTCGAGCGGAACCTGGGGCTGCCATCCAAATGATGTTAGCTTGGTAATGTCAATATCAGTCCTAACGACGTCTCCAGTCCACCCACGCTTGCCACCGGTATAGACTATGTGTGCGTTGGGTACACCGAGTTCCTGACAGACAAGCTCAGCGATACGAGTAACGGTTAGTCGATCCCCAGAACTCACATTCACTGGGAGATGACCCCTCCCGATATTCCTAGCAAGGACCAACGCAGCTTCGACTGTGTCGGAAAT
>JAJISH010000301.1 GCA_022848825.1 Thermoplasmatota archaeon | reverse complement strand
CCATCTCCACACTCGGTGCTCTCCTTCACATGCAGGGGAAGTTCAACCCCGTCGCCATCGCCCAGAGCGGCTTCCAAGTGGAGTTGAAGGTCCAGGGGAACGCCAGCCCGATCGACACGACAACATCCACGCACGGCGGCGGGATCCTTGTGGAAAGGAGTCCCCGCTCTGGCCTGCTCTGGAGCCTCTCCAGGGACGAGGAGAAGTGGTTCCTCCATGATTGTCCCTTGCCGGACCTCGGGTTGGTCGTCGGGGACACCGGTGTGAAGGCGGAAACGGGCCCGCTGGTCCTGGGCGTCAAGAAGCTGGCGGCCAAGAGCGAGACCGCGCGCGACCAGATCCAGGAGATCGGCAGGATAACCCTGAAGGGAAAGGCGGCTCTCCAGGACGGGGACATCTATCTCGCGGGGGAGCTCATGAACGAGAACCACAAGCTCCTGAACTCCCTGGGGGTCGGGCATCCCGCCTTGGACAAGCTGATCTCCGCATGCGAGGGCCTCTCGTACGGTGCGAAGCTCACTGGGGCGGGAGGCGGAGGAAGCATGGTGGCCCTCACGGACGAACCCGAGGAGCTGGCAGGAAGGATCCGAGAGGCGGGAGGGGAGCCCTTCATCGTCAGGTACAGTCCCGAAGGCGTCCGCCTGGAGGTGTGAGAATGAGCGATAGGGCGCACAAGATCATGTTACCGAAAGAGCGGGCCGCTCGACCGACATCGTCGAGGGCCAGGGCTGCAGAGGGCATCGTGATAAGGGACGCAGAGCAGGTCGTGACGCTCTCCCCTGACAGGGGGCGCCCGCTGCGAGGGGCAGAGATGCGAGAACTGGGGATCCAGACCGACGCGTCCGTCCTGATCGCAGGAGGCAGGATACAGCGCGTCGGCAGGTACGAGGACCTGATGCGGGGGAGGTCCGAGCGCGAATATGAGGTGATCGACGCCGCGGGCAAGATAGTGATGCCTGGCTTCGTCGACCCGCACACGCACCTGGTCTTTGCGGGACAGAGGGCGAGCGAGCTCTCCTGGAAGGTCGAGGGAGCATCCTATCTCGAGATCGCGGAGAGAGGCGGGGGGATCCAGAGGACCGTTCGGGAGACGAGAGCGGCTTCCGAGTCCGAGCTCATCCACCAGGCCGGCGGGAGACTGGACCAGATGCTTCTCAACGGAACGACCACGATAGAGGCCAAGAGCGGCTACGGGCTCACGACGGTTGACGAGATTAAGATGCTCACCGCTGCAAAGAACCTCGATAAGAGGCATCCAGTTGACATCGTGCGCACGTTCCTGGGAGCGCACGCCTTTCCCGAGGAGTACGCCGAGGACAGGGACGGTTACATCTCTCTTCTCGAGGAGGAGATGATACCCGCCGCCGCCAAGGCGGGACTGGCCGAGTTCTGCGACGTCTTCTGTGAGGAAGGGTACTTCACCCCCGAAGAGTCCATTAGGATCCTGGAGAAGGGGCAGACCTTCGGTCTGAAGAGCAAGATTCACGCTGACGAGTTCACATCCAGCGGAGGGGCCCGCGTGGCCGCCGAGGTCGGCGCCATAACCGCGGACCACCTGCTGCGGACATCTGAGGAGGACATGGTGAGAATGGCCGAGAGCGGGGTCGTCGCCGTTCTGCTTCCCGCCGTTCCACTGTTGTCGATGGAAGAGAGATTCGCCAACGCTCGGAGGATGATCGAGATGGAGATACCCGTCGCGATTGCCAGCGACCTCAATCCGAACTGCTGGGTCACATCCATGCAGACCGTCATCAGCCTGGCCTGCTACAAGATGAGGATGACGCCCGAAGAGGCGATAGCGGCCTCCACGATCAACGCAGCGTACGCCCTCGGACGGGGCGGGAAGATAGGAAGTCTGGACGTTGGAAAGGTCGCGGACGTTCTCGTGCTCGACATCCCTGACTATCTCCACATCCCCTACAAGTTCGACGGGAACTGCGTCGAGACAGTAATCAAGAACGGAGAGATAATTCACAAGAGGGAAAGCTAGATCCGGCCGTTCATTGCGATGATTATGCCGACCTCTCCTCTTGGCACCATTCCGGTTCCAACCATAATGGCCGTCCTTCTCCCTCCCGCCACAGGCTAATAATCGTTGCACTTCTCACACGGGCGCACAGGCCGGAATCGCTAAGTTTTTAGACCGATTCGACATACGAGTCCGCTAGGGATGGATTGATAGAGAAGATTCTTGCGGTCTCAATACTAGTCGTCGTTTACGCCCTCATCCTTTCGAGAAGGGTCCACAGGACGACCGCCGTTCTCCTCGGCTCCGTTCTCGTGGTGGGGCTCGGCCTACTTGACGAACGCGGGATTCTCGAGGTCATCCAATGGGAGGCTCTCGGCCTGATCTTCGGGATGTTCGTCCTCATTGCTGCTCTCTCCAAGAGCGGTTTCTTCAGGTGGGTCGGTCTCCATGCATTGAAATGGAGCAAGTTTCGGCCCCTCCGCATTTTCATAGCCTTCTCCGCTCTCTCGGCCGTCCTCGCAGCCTTCATGGACAGCATCACAGTCCTCGTGTTCATGGCCGCCCTCATAATCGAGGTGTGCGATATCCTGAAAATGCGTGCAGGACCGTTCCTCATAGCCGCAATCACATCGGCCAACATAGGGGGCGCGTCCACGATGGTGGGCGACCCTCCCAACATCATCCTGGGCACTGCGTTGGGTTTCAATTTCCAGGACTTCGTTGTGAACACAGGCCCCATCGCTGTTGTCGTGTTCCTCGTCAACGTGGGTCTGTTTGCCTATCTCCTGAAACGCCGCGGAGGGACGACCCTGCACGTAGACCTAGAGGCCCTCGCGAAGGAACATGAAGAGCTCGAGCCCGCCTCGGCTATCAAAGATATGCGGCTTCTCCGCATCTCGCTGATTGTCTTCGCATTCACCGTGACACTGCTCGTGCTGCATCACCTGCTCGATCTCCTAGTCGCCTTCGTGGCGATGCTCGGTGCAACAATCGTACTCATACTCGGCGGCAAGGACATGCCAGACCTGGTGGAGAAGATCGACTGGCACACGCTTCTATTCCTCGCCGGGCTGTTCATCGTCGTCGGGGGTCTGGACAAAACAGGTGTCTTGTCCGACGTGGCCTCTTGGGTGACCGGAGTGGCGGGAAGTAACCTGTTGGTCCTGCTAACCATGCTGCTATGGATCTCCTTTCTCTTCTCGGCATTGCTTGACAACGCACCCTTTGCAGCGGCGATGGTTCCAGTGTTGCAGAGCTTGGCCGCGGAAGGAACCGGCCCCCTCGGCCCGATGACTTGGAGCACTGCTCTTGGTTGCGACATCGGTGGGAATGCGACCCCCATCGGAGCGTCTGCCAACGTCGTTGGTCTGTCGGTGGCCGAGAAGCACGGATTGAATATCAGCTGGTCGGAATACATGAAGTCTGCTTTGCCTGTCACGATAATCTGCATCATCGTGGTCAACATCCTGCTCGTGATCACCTATCTCTAGGTGAACGTTGGGATTCTCTGTTCTCCTCCAGAAGAGATATCGACATTCCGTCCATGACCTTCCAAAGGAGGGACAGGCAGAAGATGAAACATCCCTCGGACGGATATCACATCATCGCTCCAGCTGGAGTTCCGTCCTTTGACCATTCTCGTCCCGTTCCGATACCGGTGGGATGGCGCCGGGAAGGAACTGCTCGGTTTCTGATCTGCGAAGTCATGCAGACCCCTCATCCCGCAAGCTACTTCTGATTCTTCATCTGCTTCTTGATCCTAATCCTCTGACGCCTCAGCTCGGCCTTCTGCTTCTGCCAGCTCTTCTTCTCTTCGATCTTCTTCTTCGACACGAGCCTCTCCCTTGCGAGCTCGAGCTCTGTCTTCCCGGTGTCCCTCTTCTCGCTGAGGAAGACGCCGATCGTCGTCGCTATCACCGTGCTCAGGATGATCAGGAAGCTCAGGTTGAGGAACTGGGACTGGTACGGGGCCATCAATCCGTGGTAGTTCGCGTAGCCCGCGGCATTGACGTCAGTGAAGGCCGGTATCGTGAACGCGAGAGTGGCCAACACGGCGGCGGCGACCCCCCTCCCCATCATCGTCGAGATGGCCGTCTGGTCGTCCCTGCTCTCCGGATGGATGGCGACGGTGAGGAAGGAGTTGATGTACCTCGAGAGGGCTATCATGACGAAGACCAGCGCCGTGCCTATGAGGAACAGAGTGGGCGTCCGGTCGAGGTCCGATAGGAACGGGATGTGCGAGACCACGTCCACTTGACCTCTTACCGCAAACGTGAAGCTCAGCCCCAGAAGCACGAAGAAGAACGTGCGTATGAGGAACGAGAGCTCCGAGTGGAACTGGACGATCCTCTCGTCCAGATGGAACTTCGTCTGTATCCGGAACAGCTTCCCGAACTCATCCTTGTTCCCAATCACTATCCCGAACACGAGCGCGGCCATCGCTCCGCTCCCGCCCATGTACTCGACACCACCGTAGAGGATGAGCAGGGCCGCCAGCGTTATCATGAAGGAGAAGGGCTTGCCGTAGAGTCTCGTCAGGATGAGGAGCCAGATCACCCCGAAGACAACGCCCATCCCCGCACCCACGAAGAATGCCGCGGAAAGGCTGCCCAGTGCCACCTCTATGCTGTCGCCCGTCCCACCCTTCATGTACTCCATTATCGCCAGGGCGACGACGATGCAGAGGACGTCCGAGAGGACCGATTCCAGAGTGAGCAGCGTCTTCGTGTCCTCGGTCAGCCGCATCGTCCTGACCGTCGTGACGGCAACCGCCCCGCTCAGCCCGCCGAGGATGCTGCCGAGCAGCAGACCCACGCTGATGGGATAGCCCAACACGAAGTGGGCGACGAGCGCTATCGTCAGCACGGTGAGGATGAATGCCGTGAAGGTGTGGATTATGGAGACCTTGAGCTTCCTGACGACGAGGTCGAAGCTGAGGTTCAGGCCGCCGTCGAAGAGGATTATCGCCAGCGCGAGCGCCGCGAACGGCGGGGTGACGAGCTCGAGGATGTCCGCCGGGACGAGCTCCACGCCGAACACATTCAGGAGGAAGGGCCCTAGGAACAGGCCGAGGACCACGAGGATGAGGATGTCCGGGACCTTCGTCTTCTCAAAGATGAGGCGAGCGAAAAAGCCTATGAAAATGATGGCGCCTATGGCGACGAAACCCAGAACAACATCCACCATGGGACTCAATCGCCGAATATGCGTGCGTCTATAACTTTCTTTGGGCGGTCAGGAATGCCTTCTTCGGCGGGGAGAGGCTCGCGTCCTCGATCCTCGAGTGCGCCTTCACCGTCATGTCGTCCCCGATTATGCTGCGCACGATCTTGACGTCCTCCTCCACGTTGCTGTTCGTGGAGAGTATGCTCCGGTCGATCTCGCTCTGCCAGCCTATCTTGCTGTCCGCCATCACGGCGCTGAGGGAGAGGACGACGCCCCTGTCGACGAAGACGTCGCTGTAGACGCAGGACCGGTCGACCAAGGCACCACGGCCCAGGAAGACGTTGTCCCCCACGTAGGCGGGCCCGATTATCCGCACGCCCTTCTCGGACACCACGTTCCTTCCCAGTATCACGGGGCCCTTCACGCTCGCGTTCTCGATCTCCACTTCCTGTCCTTCCCTCTTGATGATCTCGAGGCTGGCGTTTATCACATCGAGCGGCCTGCCGATGTCCACCCACACGCCCTTGAGGCGCTTCCCGTAGAGCGGGACGCCCTCCTTCAGCAATGCGGGGAACACGTTCTTCGAGAAGTCGAACATCTCCCTCTCCGGGATGTAGTTCAACACCTCTGGCTCGAGTATGTATATCCCGGCGTTCACGAGATTGGAGAACACCTCGTCCCTCTTCGGCTTCTCCATGAACCTGATTATCCTGTCCTCATCGTCGAGCTGCACTATCCCGAACTGGGTCGGGTCCTTCACTTCCGTCAGGGCCATCGTCGCGGTGGCGCCCTTCTTCTTGTGGTAGTCATAGAGCTCCTTCATGTCGACCTCCGCGAGCACGTCGCCGCTCGCAACGACGAACGTGTCGTCGAGGAAGTCCGCGACCATCTTCACGGCACCCGCGGTGCCCGCAGGGTTCTCCTCGAAGGAGTAGAGTATCCCCGCCTCGTAGTCCACGCCGTCCCCGATCTCCTTGATGAGGTGGTCCGACATGTAGCCGGTCGTGACGACTATCTCCTTGAAGCCGGCCTTCACGAGGGACCTTATCACGTAGTCGATGCACGGTCTTCCAGCAATCGTTATGAGGGGCTTCGGCCTCGCATCCGTGAGCGGTCTCAGCCTCTCTCCGACCCCTCCCGCCAGCACGACCGCCTTCATTTGATCATCTCTCGACCCTTCCCTCCTTGAGCAGGGTCTCCAGGGCCTTCGCCGCGTCCTCGTCCAGCTTCTCCTCGTCGAAAAGAGCCTTGTGGGCGGCGAGGTTCTGGTCCTTGAGTACCCTCCTCGCCTCCGCCATCTCCTTGCGCTTCTCCTTTCTCTCGGAGAGTATCTTCTGCCTCATCTCCTGGGCCCTGTTGTGAAAGTGGTCGGCCCTCTCCCTTATCTTCAGGAACTCCTTGTGCTTCTTGTCGGACTCCGCGATGAGATGGGAGATCTCCTTTATCTGGACCACGATCGTCTCGTGGATCTCCTGCGCCGCGTTTGAGAGCTTCACGACCAGCTCGTGCTCCTCGTCCGCCTTCTTGAAGAACTCCGTGATCGTGTCGTCGACGCCCTCCATCTCCAGGATGAGCTTCTTCTGCTCCTCGTAGACCTCCTCGAGCTCGTCCAGATCCTTCTTCTTGACCCTTACCGCGTCGATCAGCTCGTTCTCCTTCGGGAGGGTCAGCGCCGTCGTCTCCTGCCTCATCTGGAGCTTGTGGATCTCTTGGCGCATGTTGTCTATCTCCACGGGCAGGCTCGTCTTGAAGTCCCTCTTCTTCCCCTTCCTGAGACCGATGAGCTCCTTCGCCCGCTTCTGCAGCTCGTTCCTCTTGCTCTTGTGCTTGCGCATCTCCGCGACGAGCGAATCGCGCTTCTTCTTGAGCTCCTGCATCTCGTCTATGAGCTCCCGCTTCTGCGCGTTCAGAGTGTTCCTCTCGTCCTTGGGCACGCTGGCCTCTGCGTTGGCCTCGTCTCGCTTGTCCAGAAGGGACCTGTACTTGATCTCGGCTATGTCAAGCTCGGACTTGCTCTTCTTTCTAACCATGTGGCCGAACCATCCTGGGTGGCAACCGCTAATCGAGGCTTGTATTAGATTAACCTTTCGTTATGATTCCGTTGGAAATCCCCGCAATCTGGGCGGGACTCAGCTTCTCCACCCTCTCGTCGGACCACTCCGCGTCCCGCAGATGGCTCCTCGCCTCGTCCTCGGTCTCGAAGAGGTCCCGCCAGTGCAGCAGGACGGAATTGCCCATCTTCTTCCTGCGATGCTTGAACAGGGCGTCCACGAGCTTGAGGAAGTGGTCCTCGTTCTCCACGCGGAAGGGCGGGTCTCTGGGCACGATCTCCACGATCGCGGAGTCGACCTTCGGGACGGGGAAGAACCTCTCCTTCGGGACGGTCTCGACGATCCTCGCGTCCGCGCGGTAGGAGACGACGACCGAGAGCTTCGAGTACGCCTTCTGCCCCTCCCTGGCGACGAGACGCTCCGCGAACTCCTTCTGGTACATGAGCACGCCCTTTCGAAAGCCCATGTCGAGCAGCCTGAACGTTATCGGTGAGGAGATCTCGAAGGGCAGGTTCGAGACGACCTTCTGGAATGGCGGGATGTCCACCCTGAGCGCGTCGCCCACGATGAGGTCGAGGTCGGGAAAGCGGTCCTTCAGGAACGCCCCGAGCCTCCTGTCCTTCTCTATCGCGACGAGCTCGCGGGACCTCTCGAGCAGGGGCGCCGTGAGGACGCCGAGCCCGGGACCTATCTCGAGGACGATGTCTTCCCCGAGCGGCTCCGCCAAGGAGATCTGGCGGTGGGCGATCTCCTCATCGGTGAGGAAGTTCTGCCCGAGCCTCCGCGAGGCCCTCATTCCCAGCTTCTCCAGTGTTCTCCTTATCTCTCGCGGCTTCACGGCGCTCTCTAACGGACGGGCGGATATACATTTTCGCACGGGCCAAGACGACTTTGGCGGGCCCGCGAAAGGCTTATTATCGATGGCTCCGTTCTCGTCCTGATAGGATGGGATTGCTCGCTGGTATTAGGTTCGGCATAGGATGCATCTGCGGGACCATAGTCGCGATTGTGGTTGGCGTCGTGCTGCTGCTCCTATTTCTGAAGATAGTCACTTGGCCCTTCAGTGGTTAGTATGGCCATCAGACTCGTCTGTCATGCTCGACCTGAGAGGAGCTTCAGCTTTCGCGGGAAGAAGCTGCCGATATGCTCGCGCTGCACGGGCTTCTATGCCCTCATGATCGCAGGTCTTGCGGGCGGTTTCCTCCTCCTGCAGGCGGGCGACATATCCTACTTCATCCTTTTCGCGGTCACGATGGTCGCCTTGGGCCCCATGGCGGTGGACGGCTTGACGCAGTTGCTCGGCTGGCGGGAGAGCGACAACTACACGAGGTTCATCACGGGGAGTCTGGCGGGAGCGGTGATAGGTCTCGACATCGCCGCCCTCGTTCTCGACGCACTCTTTTTATAGGTGTCTGGGACTGCACTGAACCATGTCTCCGAGACGCGAGAAGGAAGCCGAGACATGCGAGATATCGGGCTGCGATGAAGAGGCGGTCCGCTCCATCCCCTCCGGAAAGCTCAAGAGCGCCCTCCCTGACATGTCCATCGATAAGGAGCGGGGAAGGATGCGCATCTGCAAGAAGCACTATCGGGAGTACAAGAAGGCCACCAAGGAAGACAGAGAGCTACATAGATTGAGCTGGAAGTAGATCACGGGCTGGTCGGACAGTGAAACCTCAGACCATTCAGTTCCTTGCCAACATGGGGGTCTTCTCATCGCTCATCTTCATTCCGGTCTACGCGAAGGAGCTCGGGGCGAGCGACTTCGAGATCGGGCTCATCGCCGTGGCTTTCGCCACTGCTCTCCTGGCCTCCTCGTACATCTTCGGTAGAGAGGCGGACATCAGGGGTCGCAGGCGGATAATACAGCTCGGCCTCGTCCTCTCCGGCTTCGCCGCGCTGACGCAGATCGTCACGACCGAGTGGTACTTCCTGATGCTGAGCCGCGTCCTCGTCGGCTTCTGCATGGGGATATTCCCCTCCGCGCTCCTCGCGTACGCGTTCGAGAGCGGTCGACGACTCGGCAAGTTCGCCTCCTTCGGTTCGCTGGGCTGGGGGATAGGCTCCGTTATCGCGGGGATCATCGGCGTGTTCTCACACATCTTCCTCTTCTCTTCCCTCATCTTCTTCGCATGCTTCGCCCTGGCCTTGACGCTTCCATCAGTGGCGGAGGTCAGGCTGTCGATTCCGTTCTTTCCGGTCCACATCATCAAGAAGAACGCCTCCGTGTATCTCTCCGTGCTGCTGCGGCACTCTGGCGCCAACATGATCTGGGTAATCTTCCCGCTCTTCCTCTTGAGCCTCGGAATGGACAAGTCGATGGTCGGTGTGCTCTATCTGGCGAACGCGGGGACGCAGTTCAGCGTCATGCAGCTGATCGACAGGTTCAACAGCGTCAAGCTCGTCCTCGGCGGGCTCATGTTCTCCGCCGTAACGTTCATGTCCTTCACTTTGGCGGGCAACTTCGTGGAGATACTCCCGACCCAGATTCTCCTTGGTGTCAGCTTCGCGCTCATGTACGTCGGCTCCCTCAGGTTCCTGATGGAGAAGAACATCGAGCGGGCGACGTCCACGGGCATGCTGCAGTCGGTGATGAGCATCTCGGCAATCATCGGTCCGTTCTTTGGCGGGCTCATCTCGATGGCCTTCGGTTACCATGCAACCATGTATGCGGCGACGATAATGACGCTGATCGCGATAGCCACGTTCCTGCCCGGCATCCGCCAGAGGATCAACCAACAGACAGTTCCTTCAGACCCGTCTCAGGGTTGAGCTCTCGCCCGAGCTCGACCTTCGAGAGCTTGGCAATCACGAGCTCCGCGACGACCGCCACCTCCGCGTCGATGAGGTGCCCGCCGATGACCTCGTACTTCTCGTCCGAGAGCGCGCAGTGCAGATGGACGACGGTCTCCCCGCCCGTCGTTATGCTCCCGTGAAGCGCGATAAGCTCCCGCGGCCGTTTGAACCGCTTCGGCTCGTGCTCCTCTCCGGAGTAGTAGCCCAGCTCGACGTTCTTCAGCATCCCAATGCCCGAGATCACAAGCCCGCTAACGATGTCGTGCTTCTCGATGATCTCCTTGAGCGCCGCGAAGAGGTTCTCCCCCTTCGACAGCTTCGCGACCACCATATGCCCTTTCCTGGCCGATTGCATGAGATCACCTAGTCCAGCGCCTCCGCCTCGATTTTCAGCCTTCGGCGGACCTCCCGTGCGAGATCTTTCGACTGCCCGTGAGTGGTCAGGACCTTTCGCGGGTTGCAGGCCTCGATGAACGTCATTAGCGCGGAGAAGTCCGCGTGGTCGCTGAGCGGGAACTGCGCGTCCACGTCGTACGACCGCCCGAAGTTGTAGATGCCGCACCAGCCGGATGCGTAGGCAGTCTTCCCGCCAAGCTTCCTCAGGGACTCGATCTCCGGGCTCACGGGGCGCTTGAGCATCGCCTTGGTCCCGATGAACACGTGCGGGCTGCGCCTGTCCTCCTCGGTGACCTCGGACAGCCTCCTGTACTTTAGCGGGACGCCGTGCGCGCGGTAGATGTCGGCGATGTCCGCGATGCCGTCCGTCGTGATCACGTCGTCCGTCACCTTGTTCATGAGCCCGATGAGCTCCTGCGCCTTGCCGAACTCGTACCCAGACATGGCAACGGGGCCGGACTCCAGCTGCGTTTCCGCCCACGAGATGATGTCCTCCACGACATCGGACTTGGGTCCGAAAACGAAGCCTGGCTTGCCGTAGGTGGCCTCTACGATGAGGACGTCGCACTCCTCCGGCTGGGCCTTGCCGCACGTGACGCCGCCCTCAGGGTTGAAGTCGCCCGTGTACATGATGTCGTTCAGCCTGACCATCGCGGAACCGAAGACGTGCCCCGCATCTCGGAAGACGACCGGGAAGCCGTTGTACTCCATCTCCGTGTCGTACTCCAGCGACGTGCCCTTCCGGCTGCCTATCCTGACGCCCATGATGTCCCTCGTCTGCGGCGTCATGAGGGCGCCCTCCGCCATGTGGTCCATGTGCCCGTGCGTGACTATGGACCCGTGACACGGTCTGCGAGGATCGAGAACGACCTCGTCCAGTCTCTCCTGGACGTGCACGCCTATCTTGCGGAAGATACGCATCTACTTTCTCCTGGTGAACACGTACCTGATGGGGATTCTCCTCTTTAGACCTGACGAATAGCCGCACGTCTCGCACTTGAAGCCCAGGGTGACCGTCCCGCCGAAAATAGTGAGGTTGCGCACCTTCTTGAGCTTGGACTTGCAGACCGGGCACTTGTAGGGGGCCCGCTTCTCGGCGCTCTCGCGGTAGTGAATCTCCATCTCGAGCCACGGTATGCCGATCGACAGGTGCCTGAGGCGGACCTCGCCCACGCCGTACTTCTCCTTGTTGCTGAGCTCCTTCTCCACGAGCTGCTTCAGCCCTCTTTGGGAGTCGACGACGCGGCGCTTTCCGAAGACCTTCTCGATGGCCTCCAGTATCTGCTCGTCCTTGGGAATGCGGTACTTCCCTCTGGGCATTAGTTGGTAATGAAGGGTAGCATTACTAAACCTTTTGCCGCGGGACCAGGAATGAATGGATTTCCCGGGGGGATTTGTCCCGAGGATTTGTCCTCTCTATCGTCGAAAAGCGGGCTTGTCAGAATCGTTATGTCGGATGTTCCAGATGTGTAACTAGACGCACATTCATAAGGGGAATCTGCGGAGAATGAAGTATGAGCAGGCCGGAAATACCCGGAAACCCCGAGAAACCTGCATTCTCTACCCGAGATGGAAAGGGCAGGCTAGGAGCTATCCCATGCAGTCCCAGAAGCATCCCCGAAGGATGTCTATGGTATGTGTATGGTAGGTCTATGGCAAGTCTAGGGCAACCTTGGGCCGAGCCTAGGGCAACCTTAGGAGAAGCTAGGGTGGACCTTAGGGATTCCCTAGGATTATCCTATGATTTGTCCGAAGAGCATCTCCAGTCGCAGGTGCTGAGCGGGAACGGGAGAATCGCCTGCCATAGGAGAAGAAGAAATGCAAACAAAAAACAACGTAATAGTGCGCCATGCAAGCGGAACGCTAGGCGGCCAAGTGGTCGCAAGGGAATGGAAAGGCAGACCCTACCTCGCGAACAGGCCCAGCTACCCTCGGGATCGGGAGTTCTCGGAGGAGCAGCTGTGCCAGCAGGAGAGGTTTGAGGACGCCACCGCCTACGGGAAGGCCCTTATCCAACTGGACCAGGTCCCCGAGATCTACCACCAGAAGGCGGAGAGCGCCCGGCTGACGGCATACAACATCGCCATCAGGGACTTCCTCAAGCCGCCCGTGATAAGGGACATAGGCGTCGACGGGTACACGGGAAAGCCCGGAGAGGAGATCGTCGTCCGGGCCAGGGACGACACGGAGGTCATCGCCGTGCACGTCGTCATCAGGAACGACGGAGAGGTCGTTGAAGAGGGCGACGCCGTGCGGGACCGGTTCAACCAGTCGCTCTGGCGGTACGTCACCGTGGAAGAGAACGGCTTGAGCGGGACGACGATCGAGGCCCTCGCGACGGACAGACCCGGGAACGTGGCCTCGGGCGAAGTGGAGCTCTGAGCGGGCGACCACACAGTGAACCAGTCGGTGGACGAGCGACGGATCAAACCATGCGACGGGAAGCTGCAGGGGGAGACGACGCACTGCTCCGTCCATATCTGTCGCACTCCTCATTGAAGGGCGGCCCTTCCGCATCTGTTCGGTCACGAAGACAATGGCTCTGGAGCAGAGGCACCGCTCTGATTCCTCCAACGCTCCGCACAGTAGTCAACCGTGGGGTCGGTGTCTCAGCGTACTTGGCACAGCGGGGCTACTACTTGCTGGAGCCCACCGTCGAAAGCGTCCCGGCGAACGACCCGATGACCAGATCGGTGTCTTCACCGGGCATCGTGATCTGGCCTCCAGAGCCCAAGAAGGATCCCGTGGCACCCTCAAAGCGGCCAGTCCCGCCCGTAATCGTTGCATCCAGCGTGAAGGCTGGGAAGTTCAGGTCTACCATATGGCGCATACCCTCGAGGTCCATGTCTGCATAAAGCTTATCACCGTTCGCTGCAGTGAATGTCGCCTTGGTGGGGAGTAGAAGGATAGGGAAATATACGCCAGGCGCAACTTCCACCGCGCCAGTGATTGTATAATTATCCATGTTGGCATCAACTACCGCCGTGAACTTCCCTAGCTGAGTTGCTTG
>JAJISH010000300.1 GCA_022848825.1 Thermoplasmatota archaeon | reverse complement strand
CTGCCCCACGAAGGCGATAGCAATGAGCAACTACACCGACGAGCAGCTGACCATTGAGGGGATCTCAAGCCTCAGGGAGGTGCCTGTTTGAGCTCTGAGGAAGATGCCGGGCAACCGGTCGACGACATGAGGAACGCGTGGATCTATGGTAGGCATATATCCACTCTGCCAAGGTGGGCTCGTCTTCAGGAGGAATCCATCAAGGATGCGGAAACGGGTCTTCCAGATATCGAGGCGGACACCAGGCGGAAGATCGTACGACAGCTTATCCTCACACTCGGGTGCCACACTTGCGAGAAGAAGCTCACTGACCAGTGCGACTTCTCCGTTTGTGTAAGGGGAATAATGTCCCGAGTAATCCAAACGGAGTGATGTGAATGGCCGACTTCGAACCCAAGATTGTTGGTTTTCTGTGCAACTGGTGCTCCTATGCGGGTGCCGATCTGGCAGGTGTGAGCAGGTTCCAGTACCCGACGAACGTCAGGGTCGTGCGCGTGATGTGTTCGGCCAGGGTGGACCCGTCGATCATCATGGAGATGTTCCTCCAAGGCGCCGACGGTGTCTTCGTTGGCGGATGTCACATAGGCGACTGTCACTACATAACAGGTAACCACTACACTGAGAAGAGGATGAAGCTAGTCCGCAAACTCCTCGAGAAGGTTGGGATGAGCCGCCAGAGATTCAGGCTCGAGTGGGTTTCCGCCTCGGAGGGCGTTAGGTTCGCGGGCATCATGAAGGACTTCGCTGAACTCATAAAGGAGATTGGACCGAATCCTGTTGCCGGAGACACTCCGGACATGGCGAAGATGGAGAAACTCTTCATCGCGAAGAACGTATTGGAGGACTTCCGGCTTAGGGCGCTCGTGAACAAGCAGGTGGAATTCCTCGAAAAAGGGAATGTCTACGGCAAGAAGCTCGACGAGGAGGAGCTGGACAAGATCCTGTATGACGCTCTTACCGTGGAGTTCGACAGAGCAGTGATTCTGTGGACGACGAGGAGAGAACCTCTTTCAGTGAGGGCGATCTCAGAGGCTACGAACATCCCCCCAGACAGGGTTCTAGATGAGATAGCCAATCTCAGGAGACGCGACCTGATCAAACTTGATCGAATCGAGGGGCAGTCCCCTCTGTACGTTTCACAAGGATTCGAGGTGTGATTTCAATGGCAGACAAAGTTGGTGCGGTATTGGTCGTTGGAGGCGGGATTGCAGGTATGCAGGCTTCCCTTGACCTGGCGGATAGCGGCTACAGGGTGTATCTGCTCGACAAGTCACCGAACATCGGAGGAGCGATGTCCCAGCTGGATAAGACGTTCCCCACGAACGATTGTGCCATGTGCATCATGGCGCCCAAGCTTGTCGAGACCGGACGACATCACAACATAGAGCTGCTGACGGGTGCAAGTCTGGAGGCTGTCCAAGGTTCGCCCGGGAACTTCCTCGTGACCATAAAGAAGACGGCAAGGAAGGTGGACGAGACCAAGTGCACGGGTTGCGGCCTGTGTACGAACTTCTGCCCGGTGGAGGTCCCAGACGAATACAACATGGGCCTGGTGACTCGCAAGGCCATCTATGTCAAGTATCCGCAGGCAGTTCCGGCCGTTGTATCGATCGACCTGGAGCACTGCATAGGCTGCGGGATCTGCGAGGGACAGTGCGAAGCTGAGGCAATCATCTACGACCAGGAGGAGCACATGATGGACATCGAGGTGGGCTCCATCGTTGTGGCTCCTGGATTCGATCTGTTCGACCTCGCGAGGAAGCCTCAGTACGGCTATGGGGTGTACCCGAACGTCCTCTCGTCCCTGGAGCTCGAGAGAATGCTGAGCGCTACTGGTCCTCACGCGGGGATGGTCCTGAGGCCATCGGACGGAGAGGTCCCGAGGAACATCGCCTTCATACAGTGTGTCGGTT
>JAJISH010000030.1 GCA_022848825.1 Thermoplasmatota archaeon | reverse complement strand
GGGCGGAGATGGCTTCTTCCTCGAAGCGCACAGGAAGCTGAGGCCAGTGGAGTTCTCGACTGAAGGGATATTCCTGTGTGGTCTTGCTCAGGGTCCGAAATTCGTGGACGAGAACCTGGCGCAGGCCCATGCCGCGGCAGCGAAGGCTGTGGCGCTCTTGTCAAAGGAACATCTGGCGGCAGAAGGATCGGTTGCCTTCGTTGACGAAGATACCTGCGTCAGTTGCAGAACCTGCGAGTCCATATGTCCGTTCGATGCCATTCACGTCGACGAAGATAGAGGCAAGGCCCTCGTCACTGATGCCCTCTGCAAAGGTTGTGGAAGTTGTGCCAGCGGCTGTCCCGCAAGGGCAACGACCGTGAAGCATTTCACCGAGGATCAGATACTCGCCCAGGTAGCTGCAATTGCCTCGGCTGGGAATCGTGCGGACGAAGGATTCAACCCCCGAATCGTTGGCTTCCTCTGCAATTGGTGTTCGTACGCGGCCGCGGATCTCGCCGGGGTCAGTCGGTTCCAGTACTCCCCGAATGTCAGCATCATTCGAGTGATGTGCTCTGCAAGGGTGGACCCGTCGATCATACTGGCGGCGCTTCTTCACGGTGCTGACGGCGTCTTCGTGGCGGGCTGTCATCTTGGTGATTGTCATTACACGAAGGGGAACTACTACGCGGAAAGGAGAATGAAACTTGCCAGAAGGCTGATCGAGAAGGCAGGAATCAACCCGCGTCGATTCATGTTGGAATGGATATCTGCGTCAGAAGGAGCCCGATTTGCCAGTACAATGTCAGATTTCACAAGTCTCATACGAGACATGGGTCCGAATCCAGTTGCTGGTGGGGATCCAGACGAGGAACGGATGCAACTTCTTGCCGTAGCGAAGGAGGTGGCCGAGGATTTCCGGCCGAGAGCTCTGATTAACAAGCAGATTGAGGCCATAGACTTGGGCAATGTTTATGGAAAGAAACTCACAGAAGACGAGCTGGACGGACTCCTCAACCAGGCAATGGATGACGAGTTCGATAGGTATCTCATACTCCGGACCGCGAGGAAGGAGCCCCTGTCCGTCAAAAGGATCGCGGAGTTGACAGGAATGCCGAGCAATCGCGTTCTGGACCAGATAGCCATAATGCGAAAAAGGCATTTGATGAAGTTGGATAGAATCGAGGCGACAACCCCCCTTTATGTCGCCCAGGAATCGTGAGGTGGAGTTCGGTGCGTGATGAGATCTTGGAATGTGGCTTCCGGGAGCTGCGCAGTCTACTGCGAACGTCGGTCCCGACAAATCCAAACCCAATCTCGATGCTTTCTCTCAAGGTCCTGAATCCTGTTCCCCGCCTACCAAAAAGAGAAATAGCAGTCTGTCGATACCAACTTTGTATCGGTCTCCTCGCCGTGCAACTTGTACTTGGAGGGTGGTGTTGAATGCTGGCAATAGTCCGCGTCAGAGTTTGGCTGAAGGAAGAAGGTGAAGGGGGAGTCACCGCCTATAAGCCGGAGAATCTAAAGAAGCTGTGGCGCCATGTTATCGAGAATCACGATGATTGGAGCAACTCCAGTTGCCAGATCGTCTACGTCACACACAGGGACATGAGGGAGGACATCAGTCTTTTCGTCGGCGCGAAGGATTTGAGCGGCATCTCGGAGTTTGTGCTGACCCACGTGGCTCCCTTGACATACGTGAGGTCGGTCAAGCTCATCTGTCTGACGAATCCGAGGTTCTTCCCCATCCCAAAGGGCACGTTTGAGAATCTGAAGAGGTTCACGATCGCGGTGTCGTGTGAGCCCCGTTCTTTGGCGAAGGCATATGATACACTGTCCCGCTACAAGGCAACGCAATCCGTTGTGCCGAACTACTTGGCCTACACACTCAGAGGAGAGGGAGGCGACATCTTCGTGTCCTATTCCTGCAGAGGGGAGACCACACTAAGAAGATTCGTCGAGCGCTATGTGAGGCCTCTTGAAGGCGTCACTGGCGTCAGGACAACAAGGATATCCAAGACCAAGAGGCTCGTGTCCGCTCAGGAATGGACCTACCTGTTCGAGCAGTTCGTCCCCGATGACGTCATCGACGTCGAAGAGATCGAGGACTACGAGGACGATTTGATCTCGGGTTGCTGAGCCCAGGTAGAGACCTTAGCCTGCTGAATCCGACAGGATACGGGAGAAGAACTTCAGACCGGGCATCGTGTCCGGACCAGCGTTACAACTGAACCATCAAGCAATTGAAACGATCAATCTCCGCGCGATCTCGTTTGTGTGTCAGTATCGACTTCTAGAACCTTCCACTTCTCTGCGGTCTTCTCTTCGACCAGCAATCTCGGCAGTACACCGGTCTGTCTGGGTCGGGTTTGAAGGGGACTTCGCACTCCTGGCCGCAGTCAGAACAGGTTGCCTTATGCGTTTCTCTATCCATTGTTCACTCTCCTATTTTCTCGACAAGAAAAAGGTTCTTAGAAGCTCCTGATTCCTGCGCGTATTGCAGTCCGAATCATCGCTGCCTAATAAACCTGTGGTTCGTTCCTGCGACATGAGTTCCCGTCGCACGGATCAGTTCCAGATGATCTCGACTCCGCCCCAGGCAGTGATCTCCTTGTCATCCGTCACAAGAGGGACGTTCCTGGCAGAGGCGATGGAGCATATAATCCTGTCATGCAGCTCAGCCAGTCCGACCTCCAGAAAGGCCTCCCAGCACGAGAAGTCCATTTGAACTGGGGAGACGTATCTCGAGGACCTCAGGTGCATGAGCACCTCCTCGGTGGTCGCCACAGGGTCCTCGGTCTCCAGCCTGCCCTTGAGGGCTATGTAGAGGAACTCGCCCAGGACGACCTCGGGTACCAGAAGGAGATTGTCGCCCTTCTCGGCTCCCTTGATGACCGCGTTCGCCTTCTTCGGAAGTGAGTCATCGAGCAACCTCACGAGGGCCATCGTGTCCAGGACGTACTCCTTCAAAGGGTCCACTCCTTCCTCAGGTTCCTGAGGTCCTTTTCGAAGTGGTCCGTCTTGACCTTGCCAGCCAACATCCCTCTCAATGAGAGTTCCCTGTGCTTGATCAGGATCCCCTCGCGGGCGGGGAGAATGATTGCCTTCTCCCCCTCGGTCAGGTGATACTTCTCCCGCAGGGCCTTCGGGAGGGTTATCTGGCCCTTGGAGCTGATCGTGGCGGTCGTCGCCTTCTTCCTCATGCTACTGATATCGGATTGCAGGCAAAAAAGCTTTACTCTAGGTAAAGAATCTACACATCAGACAAACCTATCAGAGGAACCGCTTGAACCACTCTTGGCCCTCGTTGAAGTCCAAGCGGATCTGCCCCTTCTCCAGCCGCTGACCGATCACGCCTTTGTTGGACAGCATGCGGATCTCCCGCCTGACAGCCTGCTCATCGATTCCAGTGCTCTTGAGCCTCTCCACGAGACTCGGGATGGTGTCATCCGCCTCAAGAGCCTTGATCAGAAGCGTCTGCGGCTCGGTGAACCGGTCGCTGACCTTCATGCCCTTGATGACGGGCAGCTTCGTCACCTTCTCGTCAACGTGATAGATCTCGACGCCGTTGTGGTATCCCGCCAGGAGGGCAGCGTCCGCCAGGATCACGGTCCCACCACTGATGTTCAGGACGACCTTGTTCTCCTCCACATCCCACTTCCTGATCGCCCGATTCACCTTGTCCAGGCAGTCCCGGAAGTCGTGGACGTCCACGGTGACGGTCTCCATCTTGCTCGGTCCGAGGCTCTCCATCTTCTTCAGCCGGAGATAGCCCTGCGTTTCCAGAACGTCATCGCCGACGACCAGCACGAGCTTGTCGTACGCGAGCTTCGACATGGCCGCGACTACCTTCCTCTCGTCGAACCCATAGGTCGATATGAGGACTTTCAACGGACCACCGCTACTCGACTAGCAGCTCCACGAACGGAGCCGCCTTAATGATCTTCTTCCTCGAATCCTTCGGGTCGATCGTCACGCTCACCAGGCCCTTCTTCCTGAGCTCCTTGATGTGGTGATTCACCGTCGCCTTGTGGATGCCCAGCTCTTCGGAGAGCTCCGTCTGCGTGACCGGACCGTCGTGGGCGATGAGGGACAGGAGCGTCTCCTTCTGCTTGGGCGTGAGGGCTGCCGAGTACTCGATCTGGAGGAGGGG
>JAJISH010000003.1 GCA_022848825.1 Thermoplasmatota archaeon | reverse complement strand
AATATGGGTGTGCGAGGGCAAGGGCCGTTTCCCAGCCTCCAGGAAGCCCAGAAAGGGGTCTCTGCACGGAGAGAGGGCGGTCGCGTAGCCAGATACCCCTTTGCGGGGGTCGGGCACGGAGTCGGCGGAAGGCGGTTCCCAGGCCCAATGGCAAGCCCTAAGCATACTTCTGACAGTATTGGCAGAACCAACGCTTGTAGCGGGCCACCCAATTCATAGGTCTATTGCAGGTCGGACATGGATAGCCTCCTGCGGTCTGTGTAGTTTTGCTCGATTTGTGAACTCCTATGGCCGCAACAACTACTCCTAGAGACAAAAGGATCCAGCCAGGAATCCAGAGCGAGTCTAACAAACTCAGAGTCCTACATAATTCCTCGCCCGACCCCCAACGTTCACAAGCTGGTCTTACGGATGAGGGGTTTATGGAATGATTCTTGGCATATTCATCCACGAGGTACATAGCTCCAAAGAAGCTTATCAGCAATAGGAAAACGCCTGCGATTGCTATCGATATTCCAGCATTCTTCAGTTTGCCTATCCACTCCCTCCAGTCCTTAAGAATGAATTTGAGGTCTTAACCCTTTCGCCACAAGCTTCGGAAGAGGACCAGTAGTCGAGAAGATTCCTGGACAATCTATATATATCGTTTAGCAGAGTGCTCTTTCCAGAGAGAGCGATGATTCAAACTCAGATTCGAAAGGTGAAAAGCAGGAAGCTACTGATTGCCGTCTTGGATCTCTTAGAGAGACACTATGATGCGGGCTATGAGGTCCACAAACCAAGGGCGTCCATGACATACAACTTGAGGATCGAGGGATCGGATGCAGACAAGTTCTTGGACGACGTGAAGTCGATCTCAGATGCGGCCAATTGGAAGATGGAGTAGTCAGCCCTTTCGTCACAACCTTTTCACACTCTCAGCGATTCTCACAGTCCTTCTGTTAGCCACTCGAATATCGTGAGTTGCTTCTTTTCCACAGTCTTGGGTGCTGAGATGGTCAACTCGTAGTCATACCCACCACCTTGGTAGCCATCTTCAGGAATCGTGAAGCTAGCGAAGTGGAAATCTAGCTCCCGAACCTGTCCTTCTCCTATGTACCTCGTGATGGGGCTTTCAGGGCTACAGAAGAGGTTGCTGCTATTGTACCCTTCAGTCAGTTCAAACGAAACGACATAATCTCCATCCATCTCAATGCCACGAATGACCACTTGTCCCTCAATGTGTCGCACCCATCCATATTCCTGGCATCCAAACAACCAGTGGTAATCGACACAATCCCAGCTATCCACAACCTCAAGATCCTCAGAAACGATTTCATAGCGAGCTTCACTTATCTCCTCATGCTCTATGAATCGAGGAACAAAGACGGCATAGAGAACGACGGAAACAACTATCAAGGCGATGATGGTGGATACTGCTTTCCGGCTCAATATCGGCCTTGACCTCTCAGGTGGCGGTGGCGGTGGCAAACGCTCTGGTACAGACAACTATCTCCCTCCAATCCGTGCAACATCTGAGTAGGTCTTAACTCTTTCGCCAAAACCATTTCATACAGGCAAGTGGATTGCGGTGAATGGTGAGGGATTGACCGAGGACAAGGGGCGACTCATCGCCTCGACCAGCGAGAGTTTCCGCGAACGCACAAGACGGGGATTCAGGATGTTCCCCCTCATTCACGTGGCAGTCATCGCTGTGGTTGTGATTATCTGGCTCATGCGTCCTGACAAGGACATGAAGTTTAACCTGATCTTCGCTTTTGTCTGTGTGTTCCTTGGCGTGAGTGCTATTGTTCTAGTCGGAGTTGCCCAGAAATGGCGGTTCCCAAGCCTGCACGAGAACGGTGTAGACGACTTCCATGTGAGCTTCACGAAGTATGCCTTCAAGAGGTTCGATGAGATCGAGCGGGTCGAGGTCTTTGCAGAGGGCGACTTCGCTCGCCTGATGTTCTGGTCGACCAAGTTAAGTATGCTCGGCAGAAGTGCACTCATACTCCAGAAGGAGGAAGGACTGAAGGAGAAGCTCGGCGAGATCATCGAATTCCTCGAGTCCAAAGGCGTGAAGGTCTCGTTGATGGGGAAGACCGAAGCGTAGTTGCGTGAGGAGTGATTGCGTCAGGTCGCGGCTGCGCGGGGGCGAGTCCGAAACCATTTCATACATGTAGTTTCATTCTCTCTCTGAGGCTGGGGCTGAGACTCTCTGATTGTCAGAGAGACTTGAGATCATGGACAAGCCCCTCCCCCCTCGGACACTGCAATCCTGCAACAAACTCCACGACCGAATCAGACTGCGCACTGACAGTGAGAGAGT
>JAJISH010000299.1 GCA_022848825.1 Thermoplasmatota archaeon | reverse complement strand
ATATACTTCACCGTATCGCCCCTCCTCTTCGGATTCGGCATGCTCCTCCTGGTTTGGACACCTGCGACCAAGACATCCAGAGCGCTCTTGGTCGCGGGGGCATTGACAATGCCCATATACATCGGCTACGGCATCCTATGCTTCCCTGTCTTCGCAACCCTTCTATCCCTGAGAAAGGCGGAGCTAGAGCGAGGCGCTCAACGAGAGAAGGAAATGGAGGATTGGCTGACACACGTGGATTCAACGTCACGAAACCCTCCCGATGAAACCCAATGAAGCTTCAGCAATCGTGTATGTGATGCTGCGATTCGACTATCATTTGGGCGGACGTTATCATTGAAATGCCATCTTCTCTCCTGCCTGGTTGAACAAGGAAGGAGTCTGGATTGTGGATGAGTCCTGGACGATACTCTTATATTCCGCTGGACGGATTTCCTGTACAGAGTAGTCGGCAGTTCTCCTCGGGGGGCTGAGAGGTGAATTGGCGAACATGGAGGGAGGAGACATGGCAGGAATCGTTGCGAAATTGTCTGTGCCTGTGATCATGATGATGGCGGTCTCTGTGATTGCTGTTGCCCAGATTCCGTTACCTGACCCCCATGTAGGGGATGATTGGATAGTCGAGGTCGTGGACTCTGGGAATGTTGGAATGGGAAACTCCTTGGCGATTGACAGAGAAGACCATCTGCATATTAGCTACGTGGATGGGAACATAATCGGTGTCAAACACGCGAAGAAGACCCCCTTGGGTTGGGATATTGACATCGTGGATTCGATGGTCCCTGGTCAGGTCAGCTTCGTCACATCGATTGACGTCGACAATCACAGCAATCCGCACATCAGCTACGTGCTTGCGGCTCCTAGCGACGACGACCTCAGATATGCAATAGGGAATGAATCGAACTGGAGCACAGAGATCGTTGAGGCCGGGGGGCACGTTGGACAAGCCAATTCGATTGCCCTCGATGGGAACGGACACCCGCACATAAGCTACACGAAATTCTCAACATTTCCGCAGGTTGAGAGCGATCTCAAGTATGCCTCGTGGGACGGATTCAAGTGGAACATCGAAGTTGTCGACCACATCCCCGATTGGATCACGGAGACCTCCGTAGATATCGATGACGCTGGTCACCCCCACATAAGTTACGCGGCAAGGGCCGGAACTTCCAGCAATCTCAAATACGCGGAATGGAACGGAAGCGAGTGGAAGATGGAGACAGTGGATTTTGGAGAGCACGTGGGTCCCTACACCTCGATGGAGCTCGACTCCAACAACAACCCACACGTCGCCTATTACGATCCGGTCAACCTGAGCCTCATGTACGCGATGCGAGATGGAAGTGGCTGGCACCTTGAGGTTGCAGACACTCTTGCCGGTGAACGCCCCTCGATCTATGTTGATAGGAGCGATCGCCCGCACATCGCCTATTCTGGTGGGCTGATTGGGTATGCACTCAGGGACAACGGTGGATGGCGAACCGAGGTCGTCACCACTCGTGGGGCCATTGGCTCCAGTGTCTCTCTTGCCGTCAATAGCACCGGGTTTCCCCACATCAGCTTTGACGACTTCAACAGCGGCGAGCTCAAGCACGCCGCTAGGGTCGACCCTCTGCCGCCACCTTCCCCTTCGATTTCACTCGACATCGACCCCGACACCCTCAACCTCAAGTCCAAGGGTAGATGGATAACCGCCTACCTCAGCGCGGAGAACGCGTCCGTGCACGACATTGACGTATCGACGATCCTCCTGCAGGACGCCCTCGCACCCGAGAGATGGGACTATCAGGACGACGTGCTCATGCTCAAGTTCAGCAGGCAGGACCTGATAGCCATACTCGAAGTGGGTGAATCAGTGGAAATCAAGCTCAGTGGCAAGTGGAAGGACGGAACTGCCTTCGAGGCGTATGACTACATCAGGGTTATCAACCCAGGGAAGTAGAAATGTCCTCCTTCAATATGATGTCTGACATATCACGAACGAACTCTGTCTTCGTCTGAGAACTGCTCAGGAATCCATCCACTTCCCCAAGACAGATAGAACCGGAATCTACGTTGGACCACTACATTGGAACGAGTACTAGTTCCCTCAACATTGTGTCCTTCTGGCACACTCGTTCGACCCTCGTTTTCGGTCACATCCTCGCCACTTGATTGAGGAATCGACCTACCCATATGAAGTCGTTTCGGGGAGAAAGGATTAAGACCGTCCAGAGGGTTGGAGTCCTTGAACAGATCGGAGGGTAGACCCTGGCAAGCATAACCGAATGGCAAGCACCTCCAATCGAGGCCAGGTTTTTCGGAGGGTTAACAGGTTTTATCCTTCTTGTCATCGTCATATACGTCCTTGGCCCCGTTTGGCAAGACTTCGGCGAATACGTTGTGGTGTCAGGTGTCCTGCTACTGACCAGCGGCCTTCTTGCCGACAGAGCAATTCCAAGGAAGCGGAGGTTCCGTCGAGCTCTGCATTTGGCCACTGCCCTCTTCGCTATTGGCGGTGGCCTTGCATTTGGCTCCTTTGCATTCGTAGTGAACAAACCTCTGTATGGCCTCATTCTTGGCGCCGTGATTCTCTCCATGTTTCTCCTCTTCACTTCACTCATGATCTGGGTCAACAAGAGTCAGGAGAGGATGAAGATCCTCGTGGGTGGCGACTACTCCTTGGAACTCGTGAGGGAGTTGGCGGGAAGAATCGCCCAAGTGCTCACCAGGAATGGCTTGATGTCCAAGAGGTATGGCAACAGCTTCCAGCTGGACCAGGAAGGAAAGGAACGGATAAACGTCGGTGTGAGGGCTGATCATTGTTATGAGGACACTGAATATACGCTTATACTGAGGACAAACAGATCGAGAGATTCGCCTGTCTACATGAGCCTGAAAGAGCATATCTCGAGGATTGTGGAGGAGATTGAGGAGGACAGGGGATTTGACACCTTCACGAAGGTGAAGAGGGTAGTGTGCAGGAAATGCGGTCGAAAGGTGTCATATATCGTTGCCACGGATCAGTTCTTCTGTAGCAAGTGCAGGAAGTACAAGAAGGAACAGGATGTTCATGTCATCGGAGCCTGACTCTTAGTCTCATCCTCACTTCCCTGAGCCTTCCAACTGGATCGATTATCGTGGTACCGAACTGTCGCACTTCCCTATGAACTACGACACGTGGACGATCCAGTCCAGAGCAGCATCAACCCTGACCCAATATCCGTATCCCGCCCGAAGTAGATCTGCATCTTCTAACACTGTCAGGAAATACGGCTGGACAGGATCGTTTCCCTCCACCCTGGTCGGACCAATCTCCAACTTCAAGTCAGCAACAGAATAGGAGGAGTTGAAGGATGGGAACGACACCAGATTCCATCCTTCGTGAAGATGTATCACGGTCTGAGCGGGAACGAGCCCCGCCACTGTGAGGTTGGAGTCCAATGTGACATTGATCCACGCTCCCATCGTGTGGTTCAGGTCCCACAGGCCTCGCCTGTACTCCTTGATTCTGTTGCACCATTTCCATTCCTTGGATGAGGAGTCGTAGTACCACGCCCTGTCGTACAGCACTG
The DNA here is from genome assembly GCA_022848825.1 of Thermoplasmatota archaeon. Lineage (GTDB taxonomy): Archaea > Thermoplasmatota > Thermoplasmata > RBG-16-68-12 > JAGMCJ01 > JAGMCJ01. The sequence continues at coordinate 562 of JAJISH010000299.1, read as the reverse complement.
TCTGAAGGACTGTCTCGATGCTTCCGTCTGATTGGATGAGAGGGATTGAAACAAGGTTAGGACCTGGAGCGAGCGGGCCGGTGAACTTGGCGACCCTGTTCGCAGCGGAGATAGAGAACAGGCCATCGATTGCTGAAACATAGAAAAAGTGGTTGCCGGGATCACCTTCGCCACAGCCGACACAGGTCCAGGAATATGTCGAAGACCCTGTTGCAGGAACGCTTCCCGCCAAAGTGTATCCGCTTCCGAGAGTGTCGGACTGGTAGACATCGTAGGAGACGATATCGTCGAACCCACCCCCGTCGTCGGCGGATCTCTGCCAGGATATCGTGACATTCGATAATCCCTGACCGGTGAGCGTGGCGTCGAGCATGACGGGTGGTTCAGGCGGCGTTCCGATAGTCAGCTGCGCGCAGGCCGTGCCCGAGGCGTTGAAGTTGCCGCTGTAGTCCCTTCCGTAGACGCAGAAGTTGTGAATTCCTTCGGCGAACCCGCTGAGATCGATCGGGGAGGTCACCCTCTCCAGGGGTGTGTCGAAGCCCGAGTCAACCGCAGACATGGA
>JAJISH010000298.1 GCA_022848825.1 Thermoplasmatota archaeon | reverse complement strand
TCTGGCAACTCCGGCAAGGTCGTCCTATACATGGATTGGTTCCAACCATAGAGGAATGCTTAATTATGGCGAATGCGTGAAAGGTGAAGCCCAATGGAGGAGGTAGGAAGATGAGAAATCCAAGCGGATTCATGCGGGAGGAATATCAGACACTCGTTGAGAACGGATTCGACTGGAAACTGCGCGTTCTTGAAGGCCCCTCCGCACCGAGATGCCGGGTGGATGGAAAGGACGTGATAATGCTCTGCTCGAACAACTACCTGAATCTGAGCAACCATCCGAGACTGAGGCAAGCTGCAAAGGAGGCCATAGACACTCACGGCGTGGGCTCTGGCTCGGTCAGACCCATCGCGGGGAACATGGACCTGCACCTCAAGGTGGAGAAGAAACTCGCCAGTTTCAAGATGACCGAGTCTTCGCTCATATACCAGACAGGTTTCGCTGCGAATGCGGGGCTCGTGCCGCAGCTGGCCGGGAAGGGTGATGTCATCATATCGGACGAGCTCAACCACGGATCCATCATAGATGGCGTCAGGCTCACAAAGTCGGACAGGATGATATTCCCGCACCGCGACATGGGGGAGCTCGAGAATGTGCTCAAGGAGGCGGACAAGAAGTACAACAAGATACTCATCGTGACGGATGGCGTTTTCTCGATGGATGGCGATATCCAGCACATGGACAAGATACAAGACCTTGCCAACGAGGTTGGGGCGATGACCTTTGTCGATGATGCCCACGGAGAGGGTGTCATAGGACCCGATGGAAGGGGGATAGGCGCTCACTTCGACATCGCGGGCAAGATCGACGTGGAGATGGGGACGTTCTCCAAGGCATTCGGTGTCGTGGGAGGCCTCATCGCGGGGTCCCAGGATCTGGTCAACTTCGCGCTGAACAAGTCTAGAACGTGGCTCTTGTCAGGATCCCACCCGCCGCAGGTCGCGGCTGCACAGTTCGCCGCAATCGACGTACTCGAGACAGAACCAGAGCACGTGAACAACCTGTGGGACAACACGAAGTACTTCAAGAAAGAGCTCGACTCGATGGGCTTTGACACCGGTCAAAGCGAGACCCCGATAACGCCGGTCATGGTGGGCGAGTCGCACAAGGCCAAGGCCCTCTCGGAGAGAACCTTCGAGCTGGGTGTATTCGCACTTCCCATCGTGTTCCCGATGGTGGCAAGGGACAAGGCGAGAATACGGACCATGATGAACGCCGGGCTCACAAAGGACGATCTCAACGATGCCCTCGCCGCGTTCGAGAAGGCCGGAAAGGAACTCGATATCATCTAGCCGCAGACGGCCCGCGAAGACATGGCCGAGACGATGCTGGCCGAGCCAGTTCGAAAGGTATTTATAGGGTCGACCTCACTACTGACTTTCGCCAAATGACCCCCACTTTGGGGGTCCTCTTAATGGAGGAGGACGGTAATGTCTCGAAGGTTTGTGATAGCTGTATTCGCTCTGTTCTTGGCCTTCACATGGAGTCTCGTGCAAGATGTCCCACAGGCAACTGCCGAGGACGGACCGCTCGGGGGACTATATGGAGGCGATTTCGTCGTTGCGGTACCGCAGGATGCGGTCTTCACTCTGGACCCCACCGGGGATCCGGACGAGACGAGCGAGCACATAATCGATCTGCTGTACGACTCTCTTGCTCGGATACATCCAGATACCCTTCTTCCGATTCCTTGGGTGGCGTCGAGCTGGATTGTTGATGAGGCCAACGAGACCGTGCTTGTCACAATGAGAGACGATGTGACATGGCACGATGGCACACCTGTGAATGCTGATGATGTCATCTACACGTACACCGTCGATTATTCCGTGACCAAGGTGTCAGATGCGCAGGTCTTCTTCGACCTCTCTGCTAGCGATGATGATGGTAAGTTCGTGAGCATGGGTTTGACACGTCCCCTCATAAAGAGCGGTGATGTCGATCCTGTTGAAGGATGCGGGCCGTTTGCGCTTGTCTCACAGGGCAGCGCGGAGGTCGTCGTTGAGGCCTACGACGGATACTTCGATGGTAGACCCTATCTGGACTCCGTGACCTTTCGGAAGTACGAACGGTTTGATCATGAGACTGATGAAACGGCAAACGACATAATCACAGGAGAACTCGGCCTAATCGGATGGCCCCTGAACATTGTTGAGAGCTCCGTCCTACTGAACGTATCGAATTCCACGATAATCAACGCAGCATCTGTTGTCCTGAATCCTTCGTTGACGTTTCTCTACGCGGGAATCAACACGCAGAGATTTCCGCTCAATGAGACTGTCATAAGGAAAGCAATAGCAATGGTCTCTGACAAAGACCTCTGCCTGACACTGGAAAAGAACACTATCATCGCTGACTCGGTCATAAACCCAGCAAACTCATTCTGGCTGAACACCAGCGTCCCCAGGTATAGAGTCAAGAACAAGGTAGAGGGCGGAGCGAGTAAGGCAGACCTCGACGCTGTGAAGGTAATGCTGGACGAGTCTGGATACACGGACCAAGACTCTGATGGTTTCCGAGAATTGCCTAACGGATCGGATTTCAGTTTCGAGATCGTTTATCCTTCGGTGGATATCGATATCGCGAAGGATGGAATAACCAGCAAACTTCTGGATAGGCTCCAGACGATAGGACTTGACGCAAGAGGCAGGCCGATGGGTAAATGGTCGGAGCTTGAATCTGAGATTCACTTTGGCAACTTCGATGTCTTCATACATGTTCTCGACGCAAGAAGAGACCCAAGCTTCATGAGAGAACTCCTGCACTCAGCCAGCCCAAACAACTACGTGGGATACCAGAACTCCGCTCTCGATGGGATTCTTGAAGACGCTGATGCTGAGATTAGTATGACAGTCAGACAGAGCCTGGTGAGGGATGCCCAGGGATGGATCGCAGAGGACAACCCTCTGATTCCACTGCTCCACTACGATGTCCAGGAGGCAGTGAACAAGACGAAGTATACGGGCTGGGTGAACATGGTTGAGGGCGTGTACAACTTCTGGTCCTTCAGGAGTCTCCACCTCGCGCAGAGTGATCCTCCACGCGTATCAGTAATAATCCTCGCAGACCAGATCAGTTCCGGCGAGACTTTGAACGTGAGAGTCGAGGTGAGGCACCCAGAGACATTCGAGTCGATGGAAGGAGTCTGCATCAACGTCACGGAATCGCTGGACCCCGACATGAGCTATGCAGAATACACTGATAGCAATGGTTCTTTCGAGTTCGTATGGACGGCCCCAGCCCTGACTGAGCCTGACACGGCAGTCTTCAGTGCTCGTGCGATCATGCCTGGTTTCCCCGAGGGCACGGCAGAGGGTGAGATCACGGTCTATCCAGGAGCTAGAACTCTTCGTGTTGACATGTCAGTAAACCCCAAGAGCATGCCCTCTGGCGATGCCGCGACCGTCACCATTACGGTCAGAGACCTGCAGACGCTTGCGTTGGTTGAGGGTGCTGAGGTTAGTCTCAGGATAAAACCCGAAGGGCTTGAGGGAAGCCTGGGCAGCACCTCCGGGACGACTGATGCAAATGGAGCGTTCCAGACCACGTTCATGGCTTCAGTGACCGTTGACACGACCTTCTTGATTGTCGGGGAGGTTTCGAAGACCGGGTATTCTGACGGAGGGGCTCAAACGGCCGTGTTGGTCGACAGGTCGGGAGGGACTGCCCCGCCCTTGCCAGGACTCGATGCCGTTTCGATCATGCTGATGTTGATCGCTGTCACCCTTGGGTACGCCTACGTGAGAGGGACCAGAAGGAACTGACCGAAAAGGAAATAATCCGCCCCGGTTATCAGCGACACGTCATGACTGAAGATGTTTTGCTCAAAGGTGTCAGAAGATTCGAATGGGCGAAGACCCACATGGGGCTGTTGAGTGAGGTCCGAAAGAGGTTGAAGAAGGAGCGTGCGTTCGAGGGGCTCAAGGTCAGCATGGCTCTTCATGTGGAGGCCAAGACAGGGGTTCTGGCATGGACACTGAGCGAGGCCGGGGCCGATGTGAGACTGGCCTCCTGCAATCCTCTGTCCACGGACGATTCCGTCTCTGTGGCCCTGAGAGAGGAGTACGGTCTGGACGTCTACGCAAAGAAGTGGGAGACAGGGGACGAGTACTACAGCAACCTGAACTCCGTTCTCGACCTGAAACCGGACTTCCTCATAGACGATGGGGGAGATCTGATCTTCTTGACCCACACGAAGAGAAAGGAGCTGCTGCGGTCGGTGAAGGGTGCGAACGAGGAGACGACAACCGGAATAATCCGCCTCAGAGCAATGGCTCATTCCGGAGAACTTGAGTTCCCGGTCATCTCCGTGAACGACGCACACATGAAGTACCTCTTTGACAACAGGTACGGAACAGGCCAGTCGACCTTGGACGGGATAATGACGAGCACGAATCTTCTGATAGCGGGGAAGAAATTCGTGGTCTCGGGCTACGGATGGTGCGGCAGAGGTATAGCGATGAGGGCGAAGGGGATGGGAGCGCACGTCGTGGTGACCGAAGTCGATCCTGTGAGGGCGATGGAGGCGAAGCTGGATGGCTTCGAAGTCATGCCCATGGAGAAAGCCGTCAGAAGCGCGGACTTCATCGTGAGCGCGACCGGGTGCAAGGACGTGTTCACAGGCAAGCACCTCGACACGGTCAAGGACGGATGCATCCTTGCGAATGCTGGGCACTTCGACAACGAGATATCGAAGGAGGCCCTCTCGAAGGCCTCCAAGAAGGTCGAGAAGGTCAGGGAGTTCGTGGAGAGATACGACCTAACGAACGGGAAGTCCCTGTACCTCCTTGGAGAGGGAAGACTGATCAACCTTGTGGCCGGCCAGGGTCACCCCGTCGAGATCATGGACATGAGCTTCTCCATCCAAGCCCTCGCCCTTGAGTACCTCTCCAAGAATCACGAGTCGCTTGAGAATGACGTGTACAATATTCCGAAGGAAATCGATGAGGAGGTTGCCCGCATCAAGCTCAAGATCATGGGAGTGAAGATAGACAGACTGACGGCCTCTCAAAAGAAGTACTTGACTGACTGGAAAGAGGGCACCTGACGAGGGTTGGAAGCATGGCTGAGTTCTTCCTGGGAGTGTACGGCCACACGGTCCTCGACCACATAATCACGGTTCCACGACTTCCCCCACCCAATACGTCGATCGAGCTTATCGACAGACAGGTTTTCTTCGGCGGGACCGGTGCCAACATTGCGAGGACCGCCTCGTCCCTCGGTGTGAGAACCGCCTTGTCCTCATTCGTGGGGGAGGACTTCCCCGCCGACTACGAAGAGGCTCTGAGGCGTGCGGACGTAGATATATCGGAACTAGTGAAGGTTGAAGGATACAGCACTCCAGTCGCCTGGATATTCTCGGACCAGGAGCACAATCAGGTTTGTGTGATAGACCAAGGCCCATATCGGGACTCGGGGACATTCGACGTCCGTGAGAACACCGTCAGGCACTCCGAGATCGTCCACATATGCACTGGGAGGCCGGAATACTACACCAAGGTCATCGACCTCGCCCTCGAGCTGGGAAGGAAGGTGAGCTTCGACCCTGCGCAAGAGATCCACTATGTCTACGACAAGGACACGTTCAACCAGTTCCTGAGGCGGACGGACCAATTCTTTGCGAATGAGAGCGAGATCAGAACGGCGCTCAAGTTCACTGGATTGCGGAAGATGGAAGAGCTCGCTGAGATTGTGGACCTTCTCGTCGTCACATTGGGAGAGAAGGGGAGCCTCATTTTCCATGAGGGGGAGAGGCACGAGATTCCGGCGATAAGACCCGACAGAACCGAGGAGGCCACGGGCATGGGGGACGCCTACCGGGCGGGCTTCTACGCCGCGTGGAGCAGAGGCATGGATTTCATCAAGTGCGGGTGGGCAGGCTCGGCGACCGCAAGCTTCGCGATGGAGTCCCGGGGTGGGCAGACGAACGTACCGACGTGGGAAGACGTACTTCTGCGCGTGGAAGAGGACCTCTAGGAGTTTTCGAGTCCCGTCGGGAAAAGTGCGATTCTGGCGATAGCCAGTACCCACTATGACCCACATAGAAAGCTTTATAGACGGCGAAAAGCTTACGGTGCTCGGGTGAGATTGTGGCCATAGGTTTCGTCTTGATAAGTACCGCACCCGCGAAGGAGCATGAAGTCTATAATGAGCTCCAGTCGGTCGATGAGATAGTTGAACTTCACCCGCTCTTCGGGGAATATGACCTGATAGCCAAGATCGAGGCGGAGGACTTCAATGTTCTCGGTCAAGTTGTCGTGGATAAGATCAGATCCATAAGTGGTGTGATAGACACAAAGACCCTAACGGGAATCAAGTTCTAGGAGGACAACAAATGATAGCAGTCAGTGCCGGGGAATTCATAACGATATTGATATTCTCGTTCGCCCTCTTCCTGCTGATAACAGGAGCCTTCACGGCATACTTCGGCAGCGGGAAGAGCAGGAAGATAGGAGCAGGTTTGCTCGCGGGCGGACTCGTGATAGGGATTATCTGGGCATACCTTGAGTGGCAACAGAAGAGCGCGTTGGGCGGATTCCTGAGTGTCGATGACCTAGGGAGCCTCATCGTGGGATCCATATATGTTCTGGTCGCGGCTCTAATCGGGGCAGGTTTGGCCATAGGACTGTTCCTTCTGACCATAATGAAGTCCTAGCCTCAGAAACCCTTATCTGTTTTCTCGTGTCTTTGGGTAGTGAGAACCATGTCTGTCCTCGTGATACTCGGCAGCAAGTCCGACAAGAAGATTGGAGA
>JAJISH010000297.1 GCA_022848825.1 Thermoplasmatota archaeon | reverse complement strand
GAAGGTGCGAAGGACCTGTCTGGCGATCTCCATCTTCGCCGTGGTCATCTTCACGTACCTTGGTCTGTCGGTGAACATCTCCGGCCAGCAGGCCAACCTCGAGCAGATAGTCGAACATCAGGGTGCTGGGTACGACGTCATCGCGGAGAGCTCGGTGTCCCTGAGATTCGACCTCGGAAGCGTCGAGGAGAGGGCGAAGAACAACTTGTCTGACTTCCCCGCGAACGTGGAGGTCGCTCAATTCTTAACTTACGGGGAGCCGGGAGGCAGCTGCTCGAACCTCAGGAAGAACCTCCCGCCAAAGCTCATAGGTGCCAATGCCACGTTCGTCCAGCAGAGCAAGCTGGCGTTCGAGGTGCCCAAGGAGAGCCCCGCGTCGGTCTGGCCCAAGCTCGATGAAGCCCAGGCGGACGGCTCGATCCCCGCAATCGGCGACCTCAATACGATTGTATGGATATTCGGGAAGAACGTCGGTGACCGCATCGGGATCGTGGACGAGCACGGAAACGAGCGGGAGCTGATCATCGTCGGGATACTGGAGAACTCCATCTTCCCCGGAGCGGTATTCGTGTCCGAGGACGGTCTCAACGACCTCCATCCGACAACGGCCGAGTTCAACCTCTTCCTCTTCAGGACGGACGACGCGTCCGGGCTCGTCCCCTACCTGGAATCCAACCTGCAGGCGTACGGGATGGACGCGAGCCTCGTGGACGATGTCGTGAGAGAGAACCTGTCCGTGGAATGGTCGTACATGGGCCTCTTCCAGGCATTCCTGCTGTTCGGCCTCCTGATCGGGATCTTCGGTCTGGCCGCGTTCTCGTCGAGGTCCGTGGAAGAGAGGAAGCATGAGATAGGCACGATGAAAGCCCTGGGGATGCAGAGGACGCAGATCTCCGATGTGTTCCTCCTGGAGAATCTGTTCATCGCTATGCTGGGATCCCTCGTTGGCATTGTCGCTGGCCTTTCGGTGGCGTTCACATTCTTCGGCGAGAGCAGCACTGTGGGTTACGGTGCGACCATTCCCTGGTTGGCACTGTCCGCTGTCCTGGCCGTTGTCGTGTTCACATCACTTCTGGCAACGCTGATGCCCGCAAGAAGGGCGGCTAGCCTTCATCCCGTTGAGGCGTTGAAGCGGGACCAGTGATTCCATCCACATCGGAATCCAGCTCAGAAAGCTTGATAAGAGTGGTGTGAAATAGGTCAGAAAGCTCAGATGGCCAAGGTGCCGAGCGAACCTGAACAGGCAATGTGAGCGTCAGAGGAAGAGACCATGAGAGTAGCCAGAGTCGTCATCCTGTTCTTGCTGGTCGCCCTTCTCACATCCCATATGAGTCACCCAATCTCGGTTTTGAACAGTGCGAGCGCCGATGGCGTGGAAGGGTCCGACATGACCGGCTCATGGTCCGAGTTCAGAGGGAATCACAACAACACTGGATACTCCATATCTCAAGTGCCGTCCAGGAACGGGACGTTCCTTCGCTTCGCCGCCCGCTTCCAGGTTCGGTCCTCACCTGTCTTGAGCGATGGCGTCCTCTACTTCGGTTCGGACTACGGTCGCGTCTACGCCGTGAACATCTCCAACAAGGACGAGGTCTGGAACCTCACGACCGGGAGCGAGATCTGGGCATCTGCTCTTGTCGTTGATGACAAGGTGTTCGTGGGATCTTCCGACAACAACTTCTACGCCATCGACCGCCATAGGGGCTTCCCCGTCTGTACATTCCCGACCGGTGACGACATCCACTCCTCGGCCAAGCACGTGGACGGGACTATAGTCTTCGGCTCCCTTGACGGCAACCTGTACTTCCTGGACGCGGAGACAGGGAACGAGACCGTGCCGCACTTCGCCACGAACGGAGGCATCTACGGGACGCCCGCCAT
>JAJISH010000296.1 GCA_022848825.1 Thermoplasmatota archaeon | reverse complement strand
TGGAATCCTCCCGGAGTAATCTCATCCTGAAAGAATATGATAGTTCCAAATGGTCCCGTCACGTAGATGTCATTGAGACCATCCGACCCGCTGTCAGCCACAGTTACGTCCCTGGGGTCAAAGATGAAAAGCGTCGTTTTCAGTTCGAACTGGTCGCCTGGTTGCCACTCGAAAACGCTGATGCGGTCATTGCTCAGAACGATGAGGTCGGGCTTCTCGTCCCTGTTGACATCCCCGCATACATACGAAGTCGACTCGACGTTCATGCTGGACAGGACCGACTACAACCCTGAATACACGTCTGTGGGAGACGTCAACTCGGACGGCCGGGTGGACGTCGTGATGTCCAGACCCGACTACGACAGCGACGACACTGGGGCCTTGAAGATCTTCTTCTCCGATGTCTCAGGCGCGTTTTCAATGTCCGACAGCATTGATGTCATTGGAGGCATATCGACATCTGCTCTTGTCGATTTTGAGCGGGACGGAACGAGTGACATACTGGTCTCGCTGACCGATGGCAACCTTGATATCGTGAGCCAGTTCTCGGGCTTCACCCTGAACCCGTCACCCCTCATAACGATGACCGAGCCCGAGGGGATAAGACTCCTTGAGGCGGGTGATCTCAATGACGATTCCCTGGAGGATGTCATTGTGCGCGTCGCAGGTTTCATCCACGTCTTCTTCGTGGAGGACCAGGACACCGCGGTGAAACTGGTCATGCCGATTCCCTCCACATTCCACCTCAACGAGGGGGAGACTGTTAACCAGCTCATCGACCTGAGACAGTACTTCATTGACGACTACGGAATCGTCAGCTACTCCCTGACCTACGAGGAGGATGCCTCCAAGCTCGATGCGACGCTTGATGACCGCTTCCTCAGCTTCGATGCGAGTCCTGGCTGGTCGGGTTCCATGACGTTCCAAGTCGAGGCATGGGATGGCAATCCGAGCAACGATCCGACGAAGAGCAATGTCTTCAGTGTCTGGGTCAACGACGCCCCCAGGATCGTAAGTGTTGCACCTTCCGAGGCCGAGATCGATTGCGATTACTCATACCAGATCATCGTCGAGGACAGTTACCCGCAGTGGGATTCCGTCACGTACAAGCTCGTCGTCGGTTCGGATGGGATGAGCATAAATGAAGATGGGCTGCTGGCTTGGATCCCAACGGATTCGGGTACGATGACTGTTCGCATAGAGGCCAGAGACATGTTCGGCCTGACCGATGTGCAGGACTTCGTCGTGGAAGTCCCAGCGCTACCTTCACCTCCGCCAGTGGTCCCGGACGAGACCCCCTATGTCGCTGGGGCGGCCGTCACGGTGATTTCGGCCGTAGCTATCGCGGCGCTGATAAGCGAGAACGTCAAGCTCGCCCTGTTCATGTTGATCGTTCCGTTATACACGAAGATCAGAAGGGAGAGAGTGCTGGACCACTTCATCCGGGGTCAGATCTATGGTTACATACTGGCGAATCCCGGTGAGCACTACAACGCCATCAAGCTGGCCCTCGGCCTCACGAACGGTTCACTGGCTCACCACCTGAAGACACTTGAGCGAGAGGAGTTCGTCAAGTCGCGCAAGTTCGGTCTGTACAGAAGGTTCTATCCAAAGCATATGAGAATCCCGGAGGAAGGTGACTTCCGATTGAACAACATCAGGAAGAACATCGTGGATGTCATAGGCGAGAACCCGGGGATCTCGCAGAAGGAGATCGCCACGGCGATAAACATAACTGCGCCAACAGTGAACTATCACATAGGGATTCTGGCGAGCGCCAAGATGATTCGCGTCGTCCGAGAGGGCCGGCGGACGAATTGCTTTGTTGAGAGGAGCTAGCCCAGAAAGAGGGCTGCGTAGATCTTCGCGTCTTTCACGAGATTGTCCACAATCACGTACTCGTTGACGTTGTGGGCGGTCTCGTCCCCCGTGCCACAAACAACCGCCGGAAATCCTGCTTTCCTGAAATGCCCAGCACACGTGCCGCCTCCCACGCCAACTATCTTCGGCTCGACTCCCAGCACGTCCCGCAAGGCCTTCCGCATCCTCAGCACGACCTCGCTGTCCTCGGACGTCTCGGGGCTGGACTCCTCCTGTACCTTCTCGAGAGAGACTCTCACGGAGTACTGCTGCTCGGCCTTTCTCGCCAGGGTCTCGACCTCCTTGAAGACGTCCTCGGTCGGGTACGGCGGAAGGATCCTGCAGTCAACATAGAACACATCCTTCCCAGGAACCGTGTTCACATTCGGGACGTTGGCCTCCTTCTTGGTGGGTTCGAAAGTGGATGAGGCGGGCTTGAAGCGCGGGTCCTCCATGTCGAATGCCTTGTGCAGACGGTCGTCTATCCATGTTATGAGGTTCGCGCCCGCCCTGTGGGCATTTATGCCCCTTTCGGGTGTGCTCGCGTGCGCCTGCTTCCCCTCCACTCCCACACGTATCCACAGGATGTTCTTCTCCGCCACCTCGATCTCGGATCCGTCGGCGGAAAAGCGATCCGGCACGACGATGACGTCGTCCCGCTCAAATGCCCCCTCTCGGATGAGATAGGAGATTCCGTAGTCGCTTCCGGTCTCCTCGTCGGCCACGAGCGCGAGGCCGCAGGTCAATTCGGGCTCCGTCGCGGCCTCTTTCACTGCCCAGAGCGCAAAAAGCGAGGCGATGACGGACTGGCCGTTGTCCTCGACGCCCCTGCCCGTCACCTTGCCGCCCTCGACAACTGGATCGAAAGGATCGTGTTTCCACCCGCTCCGATCACCTGCGGGGACGATGTCGGTGTGAGAGACTATCCAGACCGTCTTCTTCGCCTTGCCAGGAAGTCTGACCAAGAGATTGGGACGGATACCACTTGGCACACGGTCATCGGGAGCGTCCATCCTCTCAAAGGGCATCCCGAGCTCTGCGAGCAACCCCTCCAGGAACTCCACCTTATCCAGTTCTCCGTCGCCTCCAGAGCTCGGATCCAAAGCAGGTATCCGGCACATGGCAATCAGGGAATCGACCATTCTCGATTCGCATTTCTCAAGGATCTTGGCAACCTCAGAAGATCGCATGGGGGGGTATAACAGAATAGCAATAAGAATCTTCCAGGCAATCGACATCTTTAAACATTCGATTGAGGTTGAACTCCTGGATTCGCTTGCGCAAGATCAAGGTCATCGCTCTCATCGTAGTGATTCTGTTCGGTTCCTTCCTCTTCTCAAAGGTGAGTGATCCCGACGAGGTAGTGCCGGTTCTCCCACCGTGGGACATAGAGGCCGTCAGTGACCCTTCGTTTCGTGATGTGCCATGGCCATCTGGCGATCCCATCGTAGGGATGGAGGTCGACAACATAAGCCGGGCCTATCCTCTTTCCATTCTGGAATGGCACGGAGTCTTGAACGACCACATATCCGATCTGTCAGTTGCCGTCACATACTCCTTCCTCTCGGATTCTGCCGTGGCGTACGACCGCACGCTCGATGGCAGAGTCCTCACCTTCGAGGTTCACAGGGGAGTGTACAAGAACGGTCTCCTCCTGCGGGACAAACAGACGCAATCCATGTGGAGCCAGATGGATGGCAAGGCGATAATGGGACCACTCCAGGGAAGGACCCTCACGAGGATTCCGACAGTCCGAACTTCCTGGTCCGATTGGGAGGCGCTCCATCCCGCGACACGTGTCCTCTCCCCCCCAAGCGAAAGGGTCTACGGGATTCATCCTTATGGCGACTACAGGGACAATGACGCGATCCTGTTCCCTTACAGATACCGGGACGCGTCCCTCGGGGCCAAGGATCTGGTATTGGGTGTCGACCTCAACGGATCCCATGCTGCATACCCGCTCTCGGGGATCACCAACGAGAGGGTCATCATGGACACCGTCGGCTCGGAGACCATAGTCGTTGCCTACGCCTACGGTGCCGCCTTCATCTACCTCGCGCACAATAGATCGTTCACACACATCTCGGACTCAACAATGGAGGACCAGAACGCGATCCGCTGGAACATGACCACTGGCCGCAGTGAGGACGGCAGTCTCGGTTTGGAGTCCCTTCAGGGGAACTCCACGGTCTGCTACTGGTTCGCTTGGTTGAACATGCATCCGAAGACGAGTCTTTACAGCTCTGAGTCGCGGAACCTGACCGAGAGACACTGGACGGCGGCGGCCTTGCCTATGACCATTGGCATTCTGTTGTGCCTCCTCGTCGTCTCTTACGAACGCTTCTCGACGCGGCGGGCGAAGGACGCGTCCCGACCGCTGAAGTGGATTGCGTACAAGCGCTCGATCATACTGGCCGCGCTAGCCATACTTGCCTTTCTCATAGTGATGTTCGATTCCCTGGGGAACCTGCAGATAGGCAACACGGCGCTGGAGATGCTCTTCGCGGTACTGTTCCTCCTGCTCGGCGCTGCCATGGTTCTCGAATGGTACCACCTGAGAGGATACGTTGGCACCATGATCCCCATCGACCTGAGCGAGTTCAAGGAGAATCTGAAGCAGGTGTGTGCGATCCAGGGAATCGAGGTTGAGGAGCGGGAGGCCAAGAAACTGGGCTTTGTGGCCACGGAGGGAGGGTACGGACTTGCCGAGCCCAAGGCCGAGATGCTCTTCTCCGGAAGTTGGCTTATGGCGGGAAGCTCGGAGGGGCTCACCGTTCAGGACATCACCCAGACAAAGAGGGTCGCGGAGACGTCCCTGACAGTCCCGGAAGAAGAGGAGTTAGCTTGATCCGCCCTTGCGGTACATCTTCTCGTACCATTCGATGATCTCCCAATCGTCCGGGCGGTCCGGCTGATCCCTGATCCAAACCCGGTTCGTATTGGCGAACTCCCTCACAATGGCCCTCGCACCCTGATCTCCGATGAACTTCGATACCGTCAGCTCATTGCCCTTCTTCTTTGCCTTGAACGCACCGACCATCTTGGGGCCGTCGAATATGACGAAGCACCATCCCAATCTGAACTCCGCCCCGATTCGATGTCTCAGGTAGTGGAAGAGCAGGTCCATCGGCGTGAGAACGAACTTCCGGTTCACGGATGTGGCTCCCACCTTCTCCAGGTCTTCTTTGACCAGCCAATATAGCTTGTCACTGCCTTCCCTGAAAAAGCCCTTGACGAGGACGCCTTCGTCCTCGAGTTCCCTGAGGACCCTCCTTATCTCGCCCATCTTGAGCTCGTTCTTGATGAACAGGGCGAAGCCCTCCGCGCTGAAGATGCCGAAGTTCCTGAGGATCCTTTCGATGACCCTCTTCCTTGCCTTCTTGACCGAGAGCCTGGAAGACTTCACCGTGACAAGTCGGCTGTGATGCGTGTAAGCCGTGTGCAGGCCCCTGTTCAGCATCCTCAGCGAGTCCAGTGTGTTCCCGTATCCAAGGGGAGACCTCGCGAAGAGCTTCTTTCTCTTGACCGGTTCCTCGTGCCGGACGACATTGAGAAGCATCTTCGCGTACTGGTCGATCCTCTGACTCCTGGCCTTCTTGTAGACCGAGAGCTCCTTGGGCGTGCAGTACATGCTGTAGTCCGGTATCAGGCGTGCGCTGAGGATGGCTCCGGTATGGTACAATCTCTGCAACGGCTGTGCCTCCTTGACCCGCAGGCGGGCGGCGTAGTCCGATCTCAGCCCACCGAACTCCTGGATCGCCTCAAGGACGCTATCGAAGGCCCTCTCGGGCGGAATCCTCTGCTTCCAGAGCACGTAGCTCATGATGTCCTCATCGCTGAAGGACACGGGCACGAAACCTCCCTTCGCCATGAAGTCCTGGACCTGGTGGTACCCGTTCTCCAGCAGAAGGTCCAGCTCTTTGATGTCCAGTATGCTCTTGCCGAACGCCCCTGTGATCCTGACGAGGTCGTATCCCTTCTTCTCGAAGTGCCGCATGAGGTCGTCTATCGCCCTCAGAAGCTCGGCCAGATGCTCCTTGTCGGTCAGCTGGATGTTCCTGATCTCGATGCAGCCGCCGAGTTCCCATATCTCAACGGTGCCGATAAGTTCGCCATCCCTCAGAACAGGATAGTACCAGCTGTCCCCGTACATGCTGGACAGTTGCGCCCACAGAGGCTGCACCCAGGGGTCGTAGAGAGATACTATCCTCACGCCGTCCTCGATCGTCCCTCTGGCCTTTTCCAGTTCGGGCAGTTCGCTGGACAGTATCCACATGTTCCTCTCGCCCATCTCCCCAACCGCAATCTCCTCCGCGATTCCTTCCTCCCGGAGGTTGAGAAGGATCTCTCTGATCTCCTCGACAGGGAACGAAGTGTACCATCTGATCCCCGAGAGGGAAACAGGACCGTATCCTCGAAGGGACCTCTCCACGATCGTCCGTCTCGCTCCCTTCACCGCCTTCATGCGGGCCATCGCGATGTAGAGGTTCAGCTTCGTCCATCCCTCCCGTGGTTGGTACTTGCGGACGATGTGCATGTTCCTGTCGAGCCTTTCCACGCTGCTCCTCGCCCTGTCCCGATCGAGCTTGAGCCGCTTCGAGATCCTGAAGATGTCCACGCCATCGTTGGACTTGATGTACTCCAGTATCTCCTTGTCCAGCTTGGTGAGGCTCTCGCTGCGGTAGGCGGAGATGAAGAGGGGGGCGTCCTTTCGCCTGACGAACCTGACACGCCCGCTAAGGAACCTTCCGTGAAGGATGTCCCCGCTCCGGCGTCGAGAACTCCATTCCTCCATATCGAAATCCGGGAGACGGTTGCTGACGTCCAGCAGATGTCCCACCTCGAGGAACGAGGCGAAGTACTCGTCGATGCTCTTCAGGTTTCTCAACTGCTTCTTCATGAGGTGCAGCTTGACGCTCCCCTCGGAGTATGTCTTCCGCTCATCCTTTCTCTCCAGCCCGCGCAGGTCGGACGAAAGCATGTACTGGAACTCCTCGCCGATGACGAAGTTCCCGGAGACGATGGCATCCCCCTCCTCTAGGTCCCGAAGCGCCTCCTTCAGGACGCCCTCGTCGATGCTCAGTGCATATGCCAGCTCGGAGAGGGTCGTTGGTCCTTCTGCCCCGAGCGTGGTCCTCACGAGGCGATCGAGAGCCTCCTCATAGTCATCTGGCTCCACCTCTCGCCTCTCCCAGGATATCTCCCCCGACCCCTTTCTCTTCACCTCGTAGGCCCTCTCGAGCAACGCGAGCGCATCCGAGGTCTCCTTGACCTTGGTTCTGGTGGTCTTCGCGATTTCCTTCGTCGTCGCGGGGCCCTTGTCCAACACGGCAAGGATCTTCCCCTCGGCACCGTCGAACCGGATCTTCTTCGCAAAGATGGCGGCATAGGCGGGCACGTCCTTCTTGAGGCTGTGCAGGGAACCCCTGG
>JAJISH010000295.1 GCA_022848825.1 Thermoplasmatota archaeon | reverse complement strand
TTGTACCATCCCTGCGGATCCCTCGGTGACAGCTCAAGAACTCTGTCCAAGAACTCAATCGCCTTATCGTACTTCTTGAGTTCCATTGCCGCGCTCGCCCTGGCCATCCAGTCGTCCGCCTGATTTGAGTGATCCGCAGATATTGATGCGTCCTGCATCGCAAGACTTCCCTGCGCCGTCACCCCCGATTCCACAGGCTCGATTGTCTCCTCCTTCTTGGGTTCCGCTTTCCCCAACACGGCTGTGAAAACCTCGCCCGTCATCACCCGCTCCAGAACGACAGGTTCCGGGGAAGACTCCTCGCTGGATCTCTTCTTCTCGATGAGACGCACTCCACACACGCGACATCTGACCGCATTCAATCTATTCGGTGATTGGCAGCTCGGGCATATTGGCGGACGTTCCATCGCGATTCCCTGTCCTACATGCTCATCGGTCTTGTTATGCTGAAAACGCCGTTCTCGAACACGAGGGCGAAGTAGCTGGTCTCATGTTTGGTCCCTCGCATCTTGACGCATCTTATTCTCCTTTGCACATCCACGTCGTTGACTTGATGCATCTTCAGATGGATGATGCCGTCCGCGAGGTAGTCGGCTTCACTTCGCTTCTCCCCCCACATGAGTCCTTGGATTGTCGGCTCGGACGGGACCTCAGTTATCAGGAACGTGGTGACACCCCACTCCCTCAGCCATTCGAAGAGGCGGAAAAGCTGGGCTCTCTTTCCCTCGGCTCTCTCCAGGAACTCCATGGCGTCCAAGGAATCCAGAACAAAGATGTCGAAGTCGGAGACTTTCCTTTTGAGGCCCACCACTCTCTTCAAGTATTCAATCCAGAATTTGGCCTCGGTTCTTTCACCGACTTCCTTCTTGATCCTGGCGATGTCGAATATCTCGATGTTCCTCAAGGGCTCCTCTCTTGCGAACCCCATGGAATACATCTGAGACACAATGCTATCGCGCCTTTGCTCGAGTGTCACATACAATCCTCTCGAGTTGCTGTGCGCTGAGTTCTGGAAGAGAATGTTGTATGCCAATGAGGACTTCATCGTTCCTGGAAGTCCAGATACCAACACTACGTTGCCTTTCGGAATCCCTCCGGCCAAGGCACTGTCGAAGCCCTCTACAAACGTCCTCACTCTGCTGCTAGCTCCGCGGTTCGAATCGGGTGACGATGATATCGAAACCGGCTCCTTTTTTTCTTCTACCAGGGACTCCATGTTCATGCACCATTTCCTCACATGACATCGTTACTCGATGTTAGTTGCCTCCACGGTGACGAGATTAGCGTTGCTCTGTTTCATCTTCTTCTGGGTGAAGCCATACTCATAGTCGAGGAACTCGTTGACCAGCCTTTTCTCGTCAACTGCGGTCACAAACGCGTACTTGTTAGCATCAAACCGAGTCCAGCGCGAATCGGACGCTCTGCCCCTGTAATGATGGACTCGCCACTCCCGCCCAAGGTTCTCGTCATAGCGCATCTGGATGACTCCGTCGACGAGAGATTCCAGGAGACAGACTGTTCTGTCATCATGCACACCCTCCTGGAGAACGTACAGAATCGAGCCATATTCGTCCTTCACACGTGACGAAACGATTTGGAAGAACTTCGCCATGGCCTGCGGGGAATTGTACAGGAAGAGTGTGGACAGTGTGTAGAAGATGATCCGGACAGGTTCCCCCAGCCTGACGGCTGCCTTCGAGATGGACAGGCCTATGCTCTCGATGTTGCTCAGGCTGTCGATTCTCAATATGTCTGGATCTTGGGACACATCATGCGAGTCCCCAATCGTGGGCGAATAGCAATCCACAAAGAGGAACCTCTCCCCCTCGCACTTCTGGACGTCACCACCGTATCTCGAGATCCATTGGCGTATCTCGACGGGGTGCATGTCGACAGCAACGAAGACCACCTTGCCTCCATTGTCGAGTACGTCGACGGCGCAGTCGATTGAGAACTCGAACTTGCCTACGCCTGGAGGACCCTGGAGCAGGGTGCTTGAGTTTGACTTGAATGCGTCGATCATTCCCACACAACCACTTCCCTGTTGTGGGGTCTCGGTTCATCGGCCTCAGGTTCAGCATCGTGGTCGGAATGACCATCCGGGACAGAAGCGGTCCTTCTCAATGCTGGGTGGGCTGTGTCCAGGCTCCCTGGTGTGTCATCACCGTGGGCGCCGGAAGGGATGTTGCCGGCTCTCGCAGTCTTGATGAAGTCCCGGTGCTCGGAAACGAGAAGTCCGAGCATTGGAATCGGGTTCTGAAGAGACCAATCTCTGGAGAACTCCAGATCAATCACTAGGACCCTCCGATTATCGTCATTGTCCCCGTGTCTGCCATCGCGTCGCAAGCCAATCCCTGGGCATTCTCTCTCTCCTGAAGAGTAAAAACCTTTGCACGCAAGTCTCTAATCTGATAACCAAACATGGCACCAGAACTGTTGACATGGGAAATAGATAGTACAGTGAGCAGAATCACAGCACCAAGACTATCATGAAATGAATCCCGGTCTCAAGGCTCTACTCCCCCAATGTTGCAGGGGACGCTTCTAGACAACTACCTTTAAGTTTCGTTGGGCCTATGCTGAGAGGTCATGGTTAAGCGCGACCTGCTGGAGAGCGAGAAGAGGGTCCTGTGCGGTATCGTTCAAGAACCTCTCTTCTCGGACAGGGAGCTCTCGAAGAAACTGGGCATGAAGAAGACAACGGTCACGGCGATCAGGAGGAGACTTCAGCAAGAGGACTACTTCAGGAGTGTCCAAGTTCCCTCCTTTGAGAAGCTCGGATTCGAGATGTTGGTCGTTGCGTTTGGAACCCTCTCATCTGTTCCTCCGTTCGATGAGAAGATTGCCCTAGCTCGGCCGGTTGTCGAAAGCCCCGAGTTCATCTATGCTCTCTTGGAGCCACGTCAAGATCTTCTTATTCAGGTCTCAAGAGACTACACGAACGCGATGGCAAACATCCAAGCCCTGGAGGAGAAGTACAGGGAAAGGGGCTATATGGAGGGGGGTTACCAGGTCGTGGTTTTCCCCTTCGACCTTTCGGATGTGCTGAATCTTTTCGACTTCTATCCACTCTTGAGCAGGATGTTCTGGTCTGAGAAAGGACGGCCCCATCATGAGCCAGTACTCGGCCAGATGCGTTCGACACGCCTTCGAGCAAAGGAGAAAGAGACCCTGAAGGCCATCGTGGAGAATCCCGAATTGAGTGATGTCCAGCTCTCAGAGAGCCTTGGAATCTCCAGGATGACCATAGGCAAGGCGAGGAGAAGGTTCGCCGACGAGGGACTTATCATTCCCCGGAAGATGCCCAATCTGGGTAACCTGGGGATTGAGCTTCTCGTCCTCACCCACGGCTCGTTCCATCCCAGGCTGGAAGAGGGCCTGAAATATTACGTCCCAAGCCTCCTCGAAACCGCTGGGACGCCCATATTCTCAATCTTGGACAAGAACAAGGCCCTGGGAATCAGCGCCTTCTCAAGCTATCACGAATACAAGAAACAGACCGACATATTCGCCGAGGCCTACAGGGAGCAGGAAGTCTTTTCACGACCACCCACGAGGGTCATCTTCTCCCTCACCGGAGCCCACCTGCTGAAGGATCACGAGTACGGTCCCCTTGTGAACAGCGCATTCGGGCCCGAGCCGAGGCTCTAGCTCCCCAATAGGTTCTTCACTCGTGAGGCGAGATCTTCTGGAGAGAAGGGCTTGGTGATGTAGTCGTCGACCTCAAGGACATCAAGAGCGATGTCGCGGTCAATCGTGTTTGCTTTCACTGTGAGCATCGCGATGGGGATATCTTTCGTCCTCCTGTCCGCTCTGAGCTCTCTGTAGACCATCCAACCGTCCTTCTCAGGCATCCTTATGTCCAACAGGATGAGGTCTGGAGTCTTCCGAGTCACATAGTCCAGGCACTTCTGGCCGCTCGAAGCCTTCACCACCTCATATCCCTCCGCGGACAGTATCTTCTCGACAAGGTCCAAGATTCTTGGCTCATCATCCACGACAACAACCGTCTTCATTCCGGCTTCCCTTCCCTTGGCAAACATACTCTGAAGGTGGATCCTTTCCCGACATCGCTTTCCACTTCGATTCGTCCGCCATGCAGGTCTGCGATCTCCTTGCAGATCGACAATCCCAGCCCCGCACCTCCGTACGTCCTGGTGGGTGAGGAGTCCACCTGATAGAACCTGTCGAAAACCCTAGACTGCTCCTCCTTCGGTATTCCTATCCCTGTGTCCGAGACCTCGATGACCACATCGGAGCCCTCCTCGCATCCCGTGATCTTCACCGTCCCGCCCTCTGGCGTGAACTTGACCGCGTTGTCGATGATATTACTCATCAGCAGTTCCAGCCGCCTTTCATCACCCACAACGTGAGGCAGGTTCTCTGGAAGGTTCACCTCAAGCCTTAGGTCCTTGTGCTTGGCCTGTGACTCCTTTGACCTCGCTGTTTCATCTATCAGCCGTGCAATGTCGACATCACCCAAGCGCAGTCTGTACGATTCCGAGTCAAACGAGGACAGCTCAATGATGGTGTCGATCAGGCGGTCGAGTTTGTCCGCCTCATCGTTCGCAGCTTCCAGAGCCTGCACCTGAGACTGATCGAGCTCACCCATCTTCCCGCCCAAGAGGAACTTGACGTAGCCGCTGACTGTCGTGAGTGGCGTTCTCAGCTCATGGGACACATTGGAGAAGAAGCTCTGTCTGAGCTGCTCGATTTTCATCTCTCGTGAGATATCACGCACCATGCACTGAGTCGCTGGCCTCCCCCCAAACGTCGTTGGAACGGAGTATACCTCAATCTCAAGTAAGCTCTCGTCCTTCCTTACAACCTTCGCCCTCCACGTCAGAGGACCGTCAAGTCCCACCTGTCTTCTTTCGATGCTTTCTCTGTGATTCTCGAGGGATTCTGGAGTCAGAAGAAGGCGATAGTCCATTCCAGTAATTTCCTCCTTCACGTAGCCCCCCATCCTAGCAAGCTCATCATTGGCAAACCTTATCTTGTCGTCCTGAAGGATGCACACCCCGATCGGTGATCCCTCCACCAGTCCCTCGTAAAGGCGCCGCGTCTCAAGCAATTCAGCGGTTCTTTCCTCGATTCTCTTCTCCAGGCGCAGTGCGTACATCCTTTCATGCAAGCGGGAAATCCCGTCGAGCATCAGGTCGAAATCCTTGTAGATGAGCTGGACCGTGCGGCGCTTCGTTGTGACGTCTTCTATCGAGCGGTTCACCTCGTTGACCAGGATGGTTCTGAATGCTCTCAGTCCCGCCTCGGCTTGTTCGAACCCAGGCTTGTCAACGAAGTCCTTCAGCCGGAGAAGTATGTTTTCATACCTACCGTCTCTTGTGGAATCGATCAGCGTTGAGACGATCTCCTCTAGGGTTCTTCCAATGGCATCGTCGACCACGACCTCATGGGACTCCATGTGTCTCTCGAGCCATTTCACGAACCTGGCTTGGAGTTCATTCTTGGAGCTGGCCATGAGATCGGCCAGTCCGCTTCTCAGCTCGGCAACATCCATAACGACCAACTGCGCGGTTCTTCGAATCTCATTGCGGTCTCTCGGGGATTGTCTTGGGGTGGTTTAATCTTTCTGCCCCTTCGCTCAGGAAGTGCCAGTTGC
>JAJISH010000294.1 GCA_022848825.1 Thermoplasmatota archaeon | reverse complement strand
ATTGTGCTGTTTGTGGGAGCCCGACAGAACATCTCTTCCACCGGAAAGGTGGACACGAGGTCGTCACCTGTCCCTCCTGCGGCTCTCAGCAGATCGTCCACAAAGAGACGCTGAAGGAGCTGGAGGTTCTGGAGGATGGATACTACGAATCCAAGGACAGGAAGCGTCTGGAGGGATTCGACCGGCATCCCAGATGGGACAGAGAAGTTGAGATAATCAACATGCTCAAGCCAGATGGCGGCAAGCTCCTTGACATCGGTTGTGGTTCCGGCGATTTCCTCATGGAATTGGATGACCGTTGGGAGAAGTTGGGAATCGAGCCCCATGACAAGCGAGCCGAGATGGCCAGGAGTAGGGGGCTTGAGATATTGGATGTGGAGTTTCACGAGGCGGACCTGCGTCAGGAATTCGACGTGGTCGCCCTGTACGAAGTGATCGAGCATCTGATCGAGTTCAACACGACGGTAGACGGTATCAGTTCGATACTCAAGAAGGGTGGCCTCTTTGTGCTTTCAACGCCAGACATGGAGAGCGTTTCGGCGAGACTCAGAGGACTGGACTGGTGGTCCTACAAGAACCCGGTGCATCTGTTCTTCTTCGGCCACGAGAATCTCACTAGGATACTGAACAAGAAGGGCTTCAGAGTCCTCCTGAAGAGGTACAACTTGCAGGGCAATCAATTCCAGAATCCATTCCTCATGTGGCTGCAATTCCTATTGGAGGACAACCTGCCCATCTACAGAAGGCTGCCAATCGGTGACAGGATGTTCATGTATTGCAGGAAGGAGAGCTAGTCTTCCTCGGCTTCCTCGTCCTCAGCTCCCTCGACCTCGGGTTGCTTCTTGATTGAGGCCAACACGGCCAATCCAGCAATGAGTATTCCCGCGTTGAGGAAGGTCCCGATGCCTATTAGGGGTGGAATGGACAGCAGACCCGTAGCGAGCGATACAAAGCCCGTGAGCAGCTCCGCGATGCAGAACGGAAGGGATGCGAGTAGGAACGTCTTCACAGAGGACCTCTCTCCCTTGAATCGCATCGGGCGATTTCTTGCCACGAACAGGCCCGAGATCAGGAGGATCGCGAAGAACAGGAGCGAGACCAATGGTTTGTAGTTCTCGACAGGCTCCGCAATGTGAACGCGCAGTTCCTTGGGCTGTTCTGCATTCCCCAGGTTGTCCACGCTTCTGTAGTAGATCGTATGGTGCCCGTACTCCCTGATAGAGAACTCGCTGACGTAACTCCGCCATCCGCCATCGTCTATCCTGAAGAGGATCTCCCGTATTCCAGACCCGTTGCCGTCTTCCGCCAGCAGGGTGCATAGTTCGTCAAATCCCATCTCTTCATCCTCTGGTACAATCGTCGTGACCGGGGGAGTGTTGTCCAGGTTCACATAGATGGTGTTGTGCGTCTGCAACCTGCTCTCCTGATTTCCCAGATAGTCAGTCGCTCTGAAATCGATTCGATGGATTCCTTCACCATATCCCACGAGAGTGAATTCGCCGGTGTAATCGGCAACGAAGACATCGTCAATGAAGACCTCGATGCCCGATACCCCCGACGGCACTGCGCCTCCGTCTGCAGATTCCAAGGTGAACGTGCTTGCCGACGTGACATTCCAGTGGGCATTGACATTCCCCCGGTACTT
>JAJISH010000293.1 GCA_022848825.1 Thermoplasmatota archaeon | reverse complement strand
TGGAATCCTCCCGGAGTAATCTCATCCTGAAAGAATATGATAGTTCCAAATGGTCCCGTCACGTAGATGTCATTGAGACCATCCGACCCGCTGTCAGCCACAGTTACGTCCCTGGGGTCAAAGATGAAAAGCGTCGTTTTCCGTTCGAACTGGTCGCCTGGTTGCCACTCGAAAACGCTGATGCGGTCATTGCTCAGAACGATGAGGTCGGGCTTCTCGTCCCTGTTGACATCCCCGCTGGCGATCTTTGAGGGGAGATTGGCATGGATTGTCAAGGTCGGATAGGTCGACATGCCAACCGGAGTGCGGAAGTAGACAAAGACCGAGCTCTGGGCGTAGCTGGCGACCGCGATGTCATCGAATCCGTCCGAGTTGAAATCCTCCACTATGATGTCGCCCATTCCAGGGGCTTCGAGCACAAGAAAGTCGTCCCCTACGCCTGGAAGCCCGCTAGCGAGAGGGCTGGAGGACAGGAAGATAGAGATGCCTAAGAGCGATGCAAATAGAAGTCCTGCTGTCTTCAGTTTCCTCATATTCCCCCTCTATGCGTATTGGATATGGGACTCTGTCGTTTTCTAGTTTTCCTCCGCAGGGACGGAGTGGACCTACCTAATCCATGGAGCCCGAGCTTATATCATTTGATTGGTGAACGCTTCGAATTAACTTATAAGCCTTTCGCCGGTCCTTGGCGAGCCTGAAGTGCTGAATCTGGAGACGAAATCTGCACACCTTGCGGCACCGTCATAGTCCCCCTTTTTTGCGAGGACGTAGCCCTTGTTCACCCAGGCCTCCCTGTACTCCTCGTCGAGATGGATTGCCCTGTCGTAGCATTTGACCGCCTCATCATATCTGTTCAGTCTCGTGAGCGCGTTCCCCTTGTTGTTCCAGGCGACCTCATAGCTGGGATTCACTCTGATGGCCTCGTTGTAGCACTTGAGAGCCTCCCTGTGCCTTCCTAGGCGCGAGAGGGCCATGCCCTTGTTCACAAGAGCCACCTCGTTGTTCGGGCTCAACTTCAGGGCATTGTCAATGCAGTCGATGGCCTCCTCGTACTTCCCCAGGATCGTCAAGGCGGCACCTTTGCTGTACCAAGGAATGTCCATGGTGTCCGACCAATCCGCCGAGCTCTTGAGGGTCGCGGAGGCGCTGATTGCCTTGTCGTATGATGATATGGACTCTCTGAACCGCCTCTCTCTGTACTTCCTGTCTCCCGCCAGGATCTCTGTGTCTATAAGAACCCTGATCCACTTCATCCTTATCAGGAGCACCACCGAGAGCACTAAGTAAATGAAGCCAAACGCCCAGAGCGAGACAGCTGTCGGCCCGCCAATGCCCCAGGTGGTCGGGAGCTCGATGGCCGAGAAGGACATCAGGAAGACGAGAAGAGAGCCCGCGGACCATATCAGAAATATGAGAAAGTCCCGCCTCATGGCGAATATCCCAAACAAGGACAGCAAGCCACCAGCGATCACAATTGAAAAATCGAAGGAGTACACGGCTTCCGCGGCGCTGAGCAGATGGAGCAACGGGACCAGCATCACGGCCGCGCCGCCTGCTATGAACGGAATCGACCTGATCGCAGCCGACTTCCAGTTCTTCGGGAGGTTGATGAGCGAAAGGGCGAGCCCCAAGCCGAAGATGACGCCAAACACTCCCAGCATGGTCCAGTATATCAGGTCCACTCCCGCCTGGCTCGAGACATAGTACACGACAATGGCAACGAGGCTGGAGTACGCGAGAAACTCCTGCACCCTCTGGACCTGGACTCTCCTCTTCTGAGCCACCCTCTCACGCGGTATTCTGCTCGGGACTGGCGAAGGGGCCTTCCTCACTACTGGTCCTGAGTCTGGCTCCGCCGCAACGGGCTCTCTTCGAGCGGTTCTCTCTGGAGCAGGAGCCTCGGGAATCGCAGCCTCCTCTTTCTCGATCACGATCTCCCCCTCCGTGGGCTCGACCATCATCTCGCTCGTCGCGTCCTCGGAGATCTCCGTGGCCTCCAGCTCCTCAAGGAAATTGTTTATGTCGTCCTCGACGTCGATTCCGTTGATAGGGGGTTCGACCGCCTCTTCAAGAGCCTCTCCGGAGCATATCGGGCACCTGCCCGTATCCTCGTCCAAGAAGGCTCCGCAATCAGGGCAGCCCCTCTCTTCCTTCTCCTCGGTCTCCGTCCCGAAATCCCCAACACCGATCTTCTTCTCTACTGAGAGGGCCGCCCCGCAGATGTCGCACATTCGGGCCTCTTCGGTAAGGAAGGCCCCGCACTCTGGACAAAGAAACATGGCATCGGCAATGCTGGCGCCTCTCCCGGTACCCTTCGAGGTGTCAGGCGTGGGCTCAGGGGAATCCTTCAGCTTGTATCCGCATGTCAAACATGTGATGTCAGAAGGTTTCGTGAAGTCCCCACACTGCGGACAGACTGATATCGTATCAGGCTCCTCACCGATGACCTCCTCCAGGCTCGCGAGGGAATCTTCGAGTTCCCCGCTGTCGACATCCGTGGTCACTGCATCCATCGGCGAACCGCAATTCTTGCAGAACTCGGTGCCTGAATCAATCTCTGTGCCGCAGATTGGACAAATCGCCTTCTCCTTTCCACTCAAGCCGCTCACCGTAGTGTCCAGACTTCTGTGACCCTATTATTAAATCCATTGGATATTTAATTGTTGTCTCGAGTTTCTCAAATCGTGCACAAATAAAGATATATGTGCTGACGATAATCCAGCGGTCCAATGGATATCCCCTTCATCGTCAGTGCCATAATCGTTGGCATACCCGCATTCGTCATAGTCTTCCACGCACTTCGAAATTACGATTATCCCGTCGTGGAGGAGTCCCTTTTCGATTTCCAGAAGGTCTTCTTCACACTCATAATAGGATTCGTCTTTGGAACGGTCGCGAACATCCTCAGACTCTCTCTTTCACCTGAACTGGACCCCGTCTGGATTCTGTTTCTATCTCTTATGGGGATGGCCGTCGTGGAGGAGTCTTTCAAGACGATTTTCCTCAACATGAAGAGATTCTCACTGAAGTTTGACACGACCTTCTATGGTCTCTCGTTGTCAATCGGGATCGCTGCGGCCATGGCCTTCTTTGACAACTATGTTACATTGCGGTTCACGGATCCGGTTCACGATGCCCTCACGCTCTTCAGCCTATCTCTGCTCTCGATCGGGATCATCGCGCTACACGCCTCCACGGGGTCTGTGATCGGGTACGGTGCCTCAAAGGGAGACGTCTTTCCCAGCCTTCTCCAGGCCATCGTGTACAGGTCCCTCTACGTGCTCCTCATACTCCCGTTCATTCTCATCCCCATGTATCCGGATTTCATCTGGTTGGGATTCGCGTTTCTGATCGCCTCCGCCCTGTACGCCCTCCTGCTCTACTGGAGAGCATACAACCTCATCCTGCCGGTAAGTATGCCCGATGACCTCAAGAAGAGGAAAGTCCGGCAGGCGAGGAGGAAGAGGCTCACTCAGAACCGCGAAAAGTAGCTAGCAGGAGCCTTCCATTATCCGTGATTGACTGTACTCACAAGGTTAATTGACGGGTGATTGAAAGATGCTCTCCGACTTGCGATACGGGATGAGAATCACCATCGATAACTTCTGGACAAACTATATGTGACTCACGGCTGATTCATTCCTGAATGACTAGACAGCTCTACAGCACCGTTTCCATT
Organism: Thermoplasmatota archaeon; assembly: GCA_022848825.1. GTDB lineage: Archaea > Thermoplasmatota > Thermoplasmata > RBG-16-68-12 > JAGMCJ01 > JAGMCJ01. The sequence goes on along the minus strand of JAJISH010000293.1, from coordinate 3,129 downwards.
CCTCGCGGGCTGCACATCTACATCCAGCAGCTCATAAAGCAGAACCCGCAACTGGGTTATGTCAGCGTCGCTGATTTTGTGAAAGAGGCGATTAGAGAGAAACTGCAGGACGTCAAGAAGCAGTAGGTCTGATTTCAAAACTGAGAATGGGTGCGAAATCATGATATCATCGCCGGTCCAATTTTCGACTGTGATGAGCACACTTCCTCCCTCTCCTCCGCCACCACCTCCACCGCCACCCCCGCCCCCTGAGGTCAGGCGGAAGCCTCCGGCGACCAAATCGGCCAGAACTCAGAGGCGGAGGACACCACCGTCAAGGAGACCCGAACCCAGACCCTCGGGCGCCAAACGTGCTTTCATGATACTGTTCCTCATCATCTTGGTGATAATCATCCTGACACCTTTTCTCAGAGATGCCCTGATCAACTGGCTGAACCCGCTTTCCTACAGGACCTTTCCTGAGAGCGTTGATTTCACGGTCAGAAGGTCGATCACGATATCTTCCGTCACGTCATACACCGTCGACGTGCCTGAACCACCAGACATAAGCGGGGGGACACAGCAAATCATCGCCATCTCGTCCACTCCTGCCTACAATACCGTGCAGAAGTACGGAGCCGACTGGATGATATGGCAGAGTTCTGGAGAGGCGAACATCCAGGCCACGTATCATATTCAAACCAGGACGATCTGGTGGGACATCGATGAATCCAGCGCGTTGTCTGTCAGCGACGCGAGCAAGATAGACCCCCTTCTCGTGCAGTTGTCCGCGCAGTACAACCACGATGAGTGGCGGATCGAGTACGAAGGCACATATGTCGAGACGCTCGCCTCACAAATCGCCCCGGGCGATCTGTCGGTGCTCGAGATAGCCAAGAGGACGTACGAGTATCTGGACTCACACATTACGTACAGCTCGACCAGAACTGGGAGTGTGAAGTACCCGATGCAGACCCTTCAGGACGGGAGCGGGGACTGCGACGATATGTCCTTCCTTTTCGCGTCCATGCTGCGCTCCCGGGGCATCCCTTCGTGGGTGGAGCTGGGGGCCATGCTCAACTCCGTCACAAACGAATGGGTAGGTCATGCGTGGCTGGAGTTCTATCTCCCCACCAATACAGGAGGAGTGAACGTCACCGTGGACATGGCGAATCACGAGTTCCTGGTGAGAGGTGCGAATCGATTCAGCGAGTGGAAATCCGATGGAAACGGAACGCACATCGAGGACTACTACTACCCCTATTCTTACATCTCCTCGCCGGGCGGAAGGGCGTCCATTGATGACACATTCACGACGATCGACTATTCCGCCGACGGCACCGTCGTGGTGAAGTTGGGAAGCGAAGGAGGTGCAATCCCTGGCTTTGATATGCTGATATTCCCCATCGCTGTCCTTGTAGCTCTCGTTCTAGCCCGCTACACCAGGCAAAAATGATCCTTTTCGGGTTCGAACATCGCCCCAGTCGAAAGGAGCCTGTCTATCACTTCGTCCGAATCCCCGACCCCAAACCTCGTCAGGAACGCCCTCAGCCGTCTTCTCGTTATCACTTCATCCCCAAAGAAGTTGGACAATGCCGATTCCAGGTCCTCCTTTCTCTCAGGGGCTCTCACATCACCCTCAATTCCCTGGGGGGCACCGGAGAGGCGGGCATTCATCTGCCTCACGGCCTCCGCAACCTCCCTTTGGGAATCGCTCTCGAAGTATACCTTGGACTGTTGGATAGGGACTCTCGACCCGCACTCGCAGGTCGACGTCTTCTGGCTCAGGTTGACCGCTCTCGCCTTCTTGCAACGTGAACAAACAATCACACCGTACATTAGTCTAAGTAGATGAGGGCCGCGATGCATGCGCCATAGCGGTCCATTGGGATCGACAGCTCCTCTATCTTGTACCTGACGGTCTTCAGCTCGAGCTGCCTCAGCCTCGCCATCTCCTCCATTTTCCACTCGAGTATCTCCCTGAGGGCCTTCTTCGTGCCGTGGATGTGCCCCTCGGAGACATACCCGCCTAGGCCATCCTTCCTGGAGGCGTAGGCGATGCCCGCGGAAATCATCTCTCCCTCCTCGCCTCTCATCTGTGCAAGCACGCAGTGCGTTATCGCGCCGACCGGAAGATCGTGAGGCTCCACCTGTTCTATGCCGGCGGGAAGAACCGATGAAACGGACACGAGATTCTGCTCTCCGATCCTGGCGCTCAGCAAGGCTCTATCGAAGGCGTTCAGGTCCGTGACCTTGCTGGAAGCCTTTCCCGAAGTGACGAAGAACTTCTTCGGAATTGAGAGCATGGGTTCTCGGGATTTCCGGGACTGGATTTAAGCCTTTCTACATCGGTTTCTTCATGGCGAGGGCGTCCTCTCCCCATGAGTAGTACCTGGGCATCTCTCTCACAATCTCGTATCCCAGGGATTCGTACAGCATGATGGCAGCATCGTTCGTGGTGCCTACCTCGAGGCGCATCGAGGCCGCCCCGTGAGTCTTCATCTCCCTCTCTCCGAGGGCCATCAGTTGCGTTGCGATGCCTCTCCTCCTGTGCCCTGGGGCCACTCCGAGGGAGACCACCTTTCCGATCCTTCCCAGCCTCATGAGTATTATTGAGGCCACAATCCCAGCCTCGTTGTAGTAGACATACGAAGTGGCGTCGGGGTTCTCCAGGAGCCACGTCATATGGTCCTCTGAGAACCTTTTCTTCTCGAAACAGCGTTTCTCGAGTGTGCACAAGACCTCGAGATCGGAGAGCGTGGCCTTTCTTATCACTGCCATCTTCAAAGCCGGTTGTTTATATCAATCTTGGCGAGACCAGAAGTTAATTTAGCAGAAAGGGGATATCGCCGCCAATCATGGTTCCCATACGGGAGATACTGCGGGGAAAGCACACTGGCGAAGCCGTAGGAATCCGTGGCTGGATTCACCGCACGAGGAGCAGCGGAGGCCTTGTCTTCGCCGTCATAAGGGACTCGAGCGGACTGGTCCAGGTCACCGTGGACAAGCGGAACGTTCCCGAGAAAGCGTTCGCCGGAGCCAAGCAGGCACTCGTCGAATCCTCCGTTGAAGTAGAGGGCGAGGTCGTTGAGGACGAAAGAGCCCCGGGCGGGTACGAGATAAGAGCGAAGGAATTCCACGTTGTCAGCT
>JAJISH010000292.1 GCA_022848825.1 Thermoplasmatota archaeon | reverse complement strand
GGAGTTCACGGTGACGCTCACCGTGACAGACGGACTGGGGAACCACGACACCGATATGTCGAGCGTCACAGTGCTCAACATCGCTCCCACGATTGCCGATGTTTCATACGAGCTGTCCGAGGTCAATGTAGGCATCCTCTTCCGAATAGCGGGAGAGAAGTGGCACAATGTGGAAATCCACGTCTTCGAGGATGATGTTGAGATTGGATATGCAAACATCACCCGATACCCAGGAAGCCCGAACGATCAGATGGTCGCGCTCGCGAACATCACGGTGGACTTCTCGAGCAACTACTCGGCAATCGCATACTACACACCAGCGGACGATCCCATCAACGGTCAGCTCTGGGGAGCCAATCCCGCCTGGTTCATCATCGAGTCAGAGGAAGAAGAAAGAAGGGCGCACCACACATTCAACGTCAGGCATGAGGAGACGTGGATCTGGGTTGTCGAGGATCTGAAGGCTTACTTCCCGCTTCCCAGCGTTGTGGTTGCCACCGTCGGGTCTGACCCGGGAAGCGATGACCTCGCGTTCGCTTGGGACTGGGGGGACGGGACGACCACCGAGCATACGTACTTCAATGATGGAACTGGTCCTGATTCATATCCGAGTCCAGAGGTCAATCCGATAACGATAGCCCATGTGGAAGAGCACGAGTATCCCTCGGCGGGATTCTACACGATAGTGCTGACTGTGACGGACGATGATGGTGGTGCTTCCACAGTCTCTTTCACAGTGAGTATCTAGGACTCACGACTTCCTGAATGTTCATTTGACGGATCAGGGGCATCTAGTATGACTCATTCCGTGTGAAGTGTTGTTTTCCCGGGGAAGCCAGCTCGGGAGCCAAAAGGTATTTATCCACACTACTAATCACTTCATAGGGGAGGGAACAAATGACACATAGAGAGTCTGCTGCGTTGCTAGTGGCCAGTATGCTTCTGTTGAGCGTTTCTTCGGTTTTGATGCCATCAGAGGTCGATGAGCGTTTCTTTGATCCTGAGTCCACAACGGCCCAGGATCTCAGCTCTTCGTCAAGCGAAGAACCGCCGAGCACTCTGGACATACACCCAGATGCGGGACCAGACAAGGTCGTTGAGGAGGGCAGCGTTGTGAGCCTCGACGGAACACGGTCGTACCAGGACGAGATAGTACGAGTTTGGAGCGATAGCTTCGACAATCTGTCGAAGGTGGATTCCTATGTCAACGTAACAATCGAGAGCGGAAGCGTTCATCTCAACGAGACCTCCTTTGCTGTTGAAGAGACCTTTGCAGACTTCTCAGGATTCCAGCTCGAGGATGATCAAGCTCTCACACAACTCTGGTGGGACTCCGTGCAGGAGGTCCTTGCCTGGCACTCAGATATCGGAGATCCGACAGACACATGGGAGAAGCTTGTCAAATCCACTCCCTTCGAAGTCACGGACAGATTCGACTTCATCGGTCACGTGGACTATGTGTACACGAATGCGCAGACCCGCTCGGAGGCTTTCCCGTTGCTCTTCATGGATGCTAATTCCATTCGTGTGACCGATCTCTATGGTCCTGCGAACAACGCTATCGATTTCTCGACTTACGGCGGTGCACTGAGCCCTCCTCTTGATGATCGACACGCACTGCGGTTCTACGACGGCTCTGGAGGGCAACACAACACACTGAACATCCTCTATGATAGCCACTTCAATGAGCGGATTCAAGCTGAGGTCAGGTTCGACTCCCAGACGAGGACTCTTGAGGCGGAACTCCAGGACCATTTTGGGAGCACGTTGGGGATAGGTACGAGCTTGATTCCCCCGGGTGCTTTCAGCCTATCGAAGTTCGGGATAGGGGCGATGGGCAGGGGCTTCTCAGGCACATCTGATGGGTACTCGGACAACATGACGCTTGCCGCTTGGGGGTACAACGACGGTGAGGTCGTATCCGTTCAGATCGACCCACAGGAGCCGTTTGAGAATTGGTCATGGTTGGACATCAATAGCGTCGAGCCGAGCGGGACGGACATCAAGGTAGATGTCTTGGACGAGTTCGGTATGCCACTCGTGACGAACATCGATTCGGACGACTGCCCGTTCAGTCTCTCGGGCCTCATTGATCCCGGGTTGTATCCCAAGATCGTATTGAAGGCCAGTCTGACGACCACGTGGAATGAGACTCCATTGCTCCTGGACTGGAATGTGTCCTACTCAATCCCCTCGCCGCTCACGTTCACCTGGGACATCAATGATCTGGAGGACGGCAACAGCGACGGCAACTTCACGAATGACGCGGATCTGACAGGACCCATCGTGTTCTACCAGTATGGCGATGACGGGGCATACTCTGCCACGCTCACCATAAACAACACCTTTGGCAATGTCTCCACCGACTCATGCATTGTGGTTGTTGAGAACGAGGAGCCGTTCTTGTCTGTCACATTCCCTGCTTCCCCTCGAGTAGGATCTCCCCTCACATTCGAAGCAACCGCTAGCGATCCCGGAAGCGATGACCTCACGTTCACTTGGGACTGGGGAGACGGGATGACCACTGAGCATACGTACTTCAATGATGGAATGGGTCCAGACCCTCCCAACAGCCCTGATGTCAATCCCATGACGGTCGTGGACCAGTGGGACCACACCTACAGCCAGGGGGGAACCTATCTCGTGAACCTCACCGTCGTTGATGATGACGGTGGGAGCACGACAGAGACATATGAGTTAACTCTCTTTTCGGCAGAAGCAGGACCTGACCAGGTTGTCAACGAGGGCGAGACGGTGCAGTTGAGCGGGAGCGGGTCCGAGGGTGGCAGTCTGGGCTACTACTGGTCAGATGACTTCGACGACGACTCCCGAATATCTGAGTCGGTAAACACGACGGTGGGAAGTGGAAGTGTTGTCCTGGCAGACCTGTCCTTTTCGATTTCTCACTCATTTGACACCGATCCAGGATTCGTCGTCGAGGACGACATGCCCAACACGGAGATATGGTGGGATGCTCCAAACGGGACAATTCGATGGTACACGGACAGAGAGGATCCTCGGGACCATTACGAGAAGCTCATAGGGTTCTTCCCGTTCCCGGTGACTAACGCAATGGACATATCAGCCAGAGTGGATTACATGTACTGGAGAGCCGACACATATGCGGTGGCCGATCCCCTGCTGCTCCAAAACAACGGGAGTTGGCGCCTGGGCACCAAGTGGGGGCCAAACAACAACACGGTCATCATGAGGGTCTATGGTGGCGACCCCCTTCTCGGGGATGTAGACCTACATGCGGGCTTCATGTGGGACAATCCTGGCACATCGTTTCAGATATACCAAACCGAATACGATATGCACTACTGGGAACTCCTCACGAGTCGCATCGCCTGGGATTCCGACACGGAGACCATGTATGGAGAGGTCCGAGACCCCATTGGCACATTGGTTGGGAGCGGAACGTCGATCATCAGTGAGAATTTCACGCTTCACAAGTATGGTGTGGGCAGCTACGGAGAAGGCAACATCGATGGCAACCCCCACATAGGAGAGGGGTTCGCGGACAACTACAGCATATCCGCATTCGGATATCGAACACCGGGCTGGGTCACATCTGAAGTGATTACGGCGCCTGGACCTTCAGGAGCTTGGGGTGTTCTAAACGTCTCCGCGGTCGAGCCAAACAGGACGCAGATAGATATCCAGGTGCTGGATGAATTCGGTACGCCGATTGTATCAGGGATAAGACCCAGCGATTGTCCGTTATCTCTCGATGGTCTGATAGACCCAGCAACGTATCCGAAGATCATGTTGAAAGCTATACTCTCGACGGACAGGAACGAGACGCCGGCCCTACTGAGTTGGAATGTCAGCTATCACGCACAGAGCGCCATCATAAGCTATCAATGGGACGTGAACCAGTTCGTCGACCTTGATTCGGATGGCAACTACACGAATGACGTTGACCTTGTGGGCGAGAATGTTTCATATGCCTATGGAGACAATGGCCTCTATATCGTTCACCTGACGGTTTTGGATTCGAAAAATGAGACTACGGTCGATTTCTGCAACATCACCGTCCTTAACCTGAATCCCACCGCCTCTGCCACGCCTCCACCCTCACCACCAGAGGGTGTTGCTCTCACATTCGACGCGTCCTCGGATGATCCCGGAAGCGATGACCTGACGTTCAAATGGGACTGGGGAGACGGATCGAACGAGTCGTGGACGTATTTCAACGATGGAATGGGCCCGGACCCTCCGAATAGTCCGGACGTCAATCCGATGACGGTCGTGGGTCAATGGAGTCATACATATGGTCATGGGGGAGTGTATC
>JAJISH010000291.1 GCA_022848825.1 Thermoplasmatota archaeon | reverse complement strand
GACGGGCAGCCGAGCTCTTCCTTCAGAGGGGTTAGGTCTCGGAACACTTCCTGTTTGTCTTTCTGAGTCATTCTCTCACGCTCACTTCTTATTCCATTCGGGATTGAGGGCCTGTATGAGCACCCTCTCCAGAATCATTTGGTCCGGGGACCCTTCCAGTGTTGGCTCTCCCAGCCAGATTTTGAATCTACCTCGTTCGATTCTGGCGTCCGGGATGAACCATACCTCACATTTCCTGTTCGGTGTCCCGCTCAGAGCCTTCCTCAGGAGTCCGTTCACTCGGATGTTGGTCTGCTGGGTTGGGCCTGGGTTGCTGTAACCGTACATTCTTCGGTAGAAGTTCATCCTCGTCTGGCCGACGTACTTGACTTCACCGTCAAGGACCATTGCGTAGACACCCTTCTCACTCGAGAATCGAAGCACGTTCAGCTTGATCTCATCACCGAGGAGGACCAACTCTGCTGATGGCTCAAAGCCCAAGTCCTTCAGATCTGAGTTCATCCTCTCCACCTCCTACCTGCACGGCTCAAGGGTGAATTCCTCTGGTTTCCCTTCGATTGGGTCGATCGCCACGTGACATGTCTTCCCGCCAGGGAGAATACCCTCCCTCCCGCACCAATCCAAGAGGATAGAGGGAAGCACGTTCTCCACGAGTCTGCTCTCCGTCGGCTCCTTCTTGACGACGTTAAGCGCGATCTTCACGAACCTGCCCCAGTACTCCTCTCCCTCGATGTGCACCTTCGCCCAGACGAATGGCGGCGGCAGTCTGTCTCGCTTCTCCGTTCCCGACATGTCCAGGAAGATCATTCCTCTCTCGTGACCCTTCGTCCCGGCATAGGAGACGTTGTATCTGTGACTTCGATGTCTTCGTTCCACACTGCTCCCTCCGAGATTGTGATACAGTGAGGAGGTTTTGAATGTTTTGCCGAATCATCACGAAGCGCGAAGTTCAGCATCATCCACAAAAGAGATGAAAGCGGGGAGTTCTCCCCGCCCGTTGGTTGTTAGTGCACCTCCTCGGGTGCACTTCTTGTTTGCTGCCTGTTGAAGCCTGTCCTATTTCTTCTTGTCAGCCGCCCGCTGGGCTCGGCTCTTGAAGCCTTTGCTCTTGCCCGTGCGGTCGGCATGACTCTGTATTTTGCTAGCGGCTTTCTTTGTCATGCCTCGTTTTTTCGCCATGTGAATATCTCTTGGACCAGCCGCTATAAGTAGTTGTCGGTCATCGACTCAGAGGACTGGCTTGACGGTTTCCTCCGGCAACTGGCTCAGGACGGAGGCCGAGGGTCGCTGGAAGGTTAACGAATGTTGTGTGAATGTTGTCATCAATCCTGCATGCCGCAGCGTAAATAGGCAGCCGTCCCTTGACCCACCTTATCACCGACCGGCAAGGCCTCGGGACTGAATCCGGAATCGATGAGTCGGGAAAAGGCTAATCCACACGCCTTTGGCACAGTCCTCTGAGCGGGGCGCGGACAATCCTCCGGATAGAAGAGCCTCACATCCTCGACGACGCCCTCCTCTGCCATCTGCGGCCAATGGACTCTTCTGACTACGTCCATGTAGGCCGTCGACCTCCCGAAGAAGCCGTAGACCTCGCGTATGCCCTGTCTCCTTACGTAGTCCTCGATCGCCATCGGAATCCTGTAGCGCCAGACAGCGAGCCTCCTGCTCAGCGTGGCGTTGTAGAGGTGGATCCTCTCCTCCGGCCTCAGCAGTCC
>JAJISH010000290.1 GCA_022848825.1 Thermoplasmatota archaeon | reverse complement strand
GTTTCTGATTGCCGCGTAAATGTCGACGGATTCGCCTTCCTGAACAGGGTCAGGGGGGTCGAAGACTATCTCCTCTTCGGTGACGACCAGGTCCGGCATCGGAGGCGTGGGGATCACAAGGGGATAGTAGTCGAAGGTACTGTCGTATATCGGATAGGGGATGTCTCCTATGCCATCGCTCCCGGGGATGTTCTGACCCGGGCCGTTGAACATGTCAGGCCCACCGTAGTCAGACCAGTAGTTGCCCCCGATCGGGTAGCTCTCGTTCCAGTGACTGCTTCCGAGCTCGTCCACCGCCTGGGAAGTCCCAAACCAGATGGGGTTGCCCATGAAGGTGTTGTTCCAGACCCTGCTTCCAGTGCAGATCAGCCAGATTGCGTAGAATGTGCTTCCCTCGATCCAGTTCCCGTATATCTCGTTGTTCTTGGATCCAAGGACAATGGATATTGAAATGTATGGAGCCAGGAAGACATTGTTTCGTATCGTAGTATTCGATAGTTCCCCTGCCTCGATTCCAGTTGCCGACTCGAAGTAGTTATCTTCTATGATGTGTCCGTCCCCCCGGCCACCGATCCCGCTGAGGTCAATGAAGCGATTGCCGCGAATCGTGAAGTTGTACGAGAGAGGCCACATATGGATGGCCATCTCACTTGGAATGCCCACAAACGTGTTCGATTCGATTAGATGATTTCCGCCTTCTGCCCCTATCCCGTCTTCTCCATCGAAGTAGTTACCTGTTATGATGTTGTTTTCCGAGCCATAGGCCATGGAGACACCGTGGTGAGCCCCGAATATCGTCGAGTTCCTCAACTCCAGATGGCCGATTCCTGTCACCATCAGGCCTTCCCAGAAGACGAATGGCTGAAATGGCATGAACACCACTTTCCTGTCCGATCTGCCCAAGGACCTGAGAGTTCCGTTCACGAGTATCGAATAGCGATCATTGAAGATGACCTGAACACCTGCTTCTATTGTCAGTGTTGCCCCGTTCTCCACAACTATGTTGTCGGTGACATCGTAGGGACTGCCATCCACCGTCCAGTTGGTGTCTGTCGGTATCGACCCTCCTACCGTTGTTCCCGCTGAAGTCTTCTCGGACTGCAGAACGAAGGAAGCGAATAGAAGTACAGCTGTGATGAGCCAGATGAATGCAGCTCTCCTGATGCTACCCACGCTTTCCCTCCTCGATATTACATGTCTCCTTTAAGTCTTATAACCTTTGCCTCAGACCTTCTCCTTCGACTCGCGTCTGCTGCCACTCATTGCGCCAGTCTTCTTTGGAGAAAAGACAGACTCAGCGGACCAGCTTCTTGAGGCGTCGACTCCCGCGGCTCGAACGTCTTAGAAGAGAGTTACCGTCCAGTTGTGCCAGTCTTCGTCGAAATCCTGACACATCGTACCAGTGAGCGCGACATTGACATATTCGTACACGTACAGGTTCGTGATCTCAACAACCTGGAAAGACACCTCAAGATAGGTCGTTCCTGAATCGGCAGTGTAGTAGGTCGTCACGTTTTCGTCGTCATATCTTGACTCTGACTGATATGTGACTGTGACATTGAAGTAATGGAACGCCGGGGCGGAATTCACGGGGGATGTTCTGTTGTCCGTGTAGTTGCAGGTGACATTGACAATCACGTTGTCGGCGACTGCCACATCGAGACCGTGGTTGCTTGGACCAGTTGCGGTAGCATTCACGGATGTCGTGAATACTTCTGTATCTTCGTACCCCCGTTCCGTGTGATCAGTTGCCTGGACAGATGGTAGAACGGAAATGCACAGAGTCGCTATCACCAGTGCCAGTAGAGAGAGTCTTGTTGGCTTCATATGTGTCACGAGTTTCACCTCCTTTGCGTATTGGCATGTTTCAAGTGCCCCATCTCGGCACTGGAGAGCGGGAGGAAAACCCTGCCAGGGGGGGCGTGAGTCGTCCTTCATAATTGCTCTCCGACTACAGTCTCGAAGACACGATACTTAAGCCTTCAGTTTTCTCCTAAGGAGAATACTGTGCGCTTAAATACACGGGCACGAAATAGATAGTGACAATGTCCTTCCTACCCATTGATCTCCTGCAGAGACCACCCAAGGTGCTGGCGATTCTCGTTCATCTCCTCGATTGCGAGGAGACGACGCCTTCAGATCTGATGAGGGACCTGAACTTGGCGACCAAGACCTACTACGCAGCCATCAGGAGGTTGATCGAGCTGGGGCTGGTCTTCGAGCGGGAGGGAAGGACCTTTCCCAAGAGCATCTTCGTCGCACTCACCCCAAAGGGAAGAGACGTGGCGAAGCATCTTCTCCCGCTCTCCGACGTCCTTGAGGGCACTCTGATCGGTCTGAGATCCGAACTGGAGACCCTGGAGGGGAAGGTGAGGACAGAAGAGGAGAACGCGAGAATGGTTGAGATCCTGCTCTCCCTCATGGACATGGAGTTCACCGCCGGTGAATGGGACGATGCGGAATCTCACGCCAAGAGGGCATTCGACGTCGCATCCGCCCTGGCCGATTCCGCTGGCATGGCCAATTCCCTCAAGCTCTTGGGAACGATCCACCACAGAAAGGGCATGGATCAAGAGGCGAAGAAGGAGATATCCGACAGCCTGGACATCTTTATGAGAATCGACGATCTGGGAGGGGCGTCGGAGGCTCACTACCTTTTGGGCGGCATCAGGGAGAATCGAGGGGACCTGGAAGGAGCTCTCAAGGAGTTCGAGAAGTCCGTCGAATTCGCCAAGTCATCAAGAGACGACGTTCTGACGGCGAGAGCGAATCTCGGGATTGGGAGAGTCTTCGCCAAGAGAGGAGGATACAAGGAGTCATTGAGCAAGTTCGAGGAGTCCGTTGAGACGTTCGAGAAGCTCGACGAGGTCGAAGAGCTCCCCAGAGCGTACACGAGCGCGGGAGCGAGCTCTTTCTACATAGATGTCGACGACTCTCTCGGATGGCACGAGAAGTGCATCGAGCTCTCGAGGAGAATCGGAGACGTCATCATGCTGGGATACGGGTTGTCGAACGCGGCAGGGTGCCACATCAAGAAGGGAGATGCGGGGAAGGCGTTGGGTTTGCTGGAGGAGGCATCCGAGATATTCGACGTAGTAGACCAGAAGGACATGATAGTGGGCGTCAACATCCAGAGAGGGGGGGCGTATCGGCAGGAGGAGAGGTGGGCTCAGTCGGAGACCCATCTCTTTCAAGCGGTTGTCATGGCCAGGAAACACGGCCTCAAGTACGAGCTGGCGGACGCCTTGCTGAACTTCGGGTTCATGAATGCCGACCGAGGTCAGAAGCAGGACGCAAAGCGTCAGTTGACTGAAGCTCTGGAAATCTTCGAGGCTCTTGACAATCGGCCCAAGGCGAGCAAGGCCAGGGAAGGTCTGAAGAATATTAGTCGATGAACCTGGCGACGATTCCGTGGGGCCAACCCTGATGTCCCGTATTGGATATCTCGATGATGTTACCAATCGAGACCTCCATCGGCAGGACTGCACTCCCTCCGCTCGGTGCGTTGTCACTCGGGATGATGATCAGTCCCTCCGGATAGGAGATCTTCAACACGGACACGGGACCGTCGTCCCTGTGTTCCAGAGGGAGACTGAATGTCTCCGTATTCTGAAACGGTGGTTTCGGGGTGACGTCCGCGGCTCCGTCCTCGTCCCATGGTTGATCTGGCTCTACTTCTGCTTCATAGTCAGACATACACATCTCTCCTGCTCTTCCGAGCGAAGAGTCAAGAACACGCTGGATAATAAGCCATTCGGCACGATTCACAGTATTCTCCTTAGGAGAAAACTGAAAGCTTATATATGACCTGGCGAGAAAGGCATAGGCACACGGGGCTGCCAACGAGGAGAAAAAAAGGGACCGCCCAAGACGGGCGGTCTCTGTTGTGGAGGGATGCTTAACTAAGCGCTGTTGCATGCCCCACTCGCCTTTTAAGCGTTGCGTAGGATTGGCGGTCACGTGTCGGAAGGCCGGATATCCTAATTCATGTGTCCGATCATCGAGAACTCAGTTTTCTCCTCAGGAGAGAAATGAAAGCTCAAGTATTCACCGCGAGAGGGTAGAGGCAAAGGGCCGGTGGAGGGGACATCAACGCGTGGTGAGAATGGCCCACTGACACTCTCTGGTGCCGAGGTGGGGCACCGTAAATGTACCAATGGGAAGAGGAGGTGAATTCTGTGAAGAGATTGCGGAGCAAGTATGGGACACTCAGCCCCTTGATGGCTTGGACAGTAGTCCTAGGCATGATCTTGCAGTTCGCGGTCGCTCCAGGCATCGCGCCAGAAGCAAGAGTGGGCGGCCTGGCAAAGGGGATAACGGAGTGCGCCAACAGCGGCGGATTGACGTGCGACGCTGAGGTGACACTGCTAGAGATGTCATCGGTCCCAGATGTAGATGAGGGAGACGATGTGCACTACGGCTACTTCGTGTACTGGTATGATAACAGAACCGGAACTTCACTACCGCAGGCCTACCACTACTTCAGTCTCACAGTGACCCATCAAGGCTCGCCTCAATCTGATACAAAGGGCGTATGCACGTACGGTTCAACAAGTGGGTCTGACTACCTGGAAGTGACCCTTCAGGATGTTGATGAGAATGTCCGGGTCTATGTTCTCTGGTATGCATCCATCGACGTGAACAACGGCGATTGCACTGATACCGACTTCATAAACACATATCAGGACTATACTTAGGGCAAGAGGCCGCTGTTCGAGTGCCCGCTCAC
>JAJISH010000029.1 GCA_022848825.1 Thermoplasmatota archaeon | reverse complement strand
GACCTGGCAGCACCGTGCACGGGTCGCGGGAAGCCTCCTAGTAGTCGCTCAGCGAGGCCTGCTTCCCGTCCTCCGCGGTGCGCTTCTCCTTCTTCCTCTCCAGCCTCCTTCTCAGACCGCCGATCCTGTCCCCGGCGTCGGCGAAGGTCTCCTGTCCTGGTTCGCCCACGAAGATGTTCTGCTTGAGCTCCTGCCTGAGTATCTCGAGCTCTCTGTGCATCCTCTGCTCCTTTCTCTTGGCGGAGAGGTGATACCATTCGTCCCTTGTGGCTTTGGAGCCAAGAACGACGACCTTTCCGGGTCTCTTCCTGCCTGTCCTTCCCCTTCTCTGGATCATCCTGATCTCTGACGGGACGGGCTCGTAGAATATGACGAGATCAGTGGACGGGATGTCCAAGCCCTCTTCTGCAACCCGTGTGGCTACAAGCACGTTGCAGTCTCCCCTCTCGAACTTCCGAATGACCTCGACCTGCTCCTTCTGCTTGAGGCCCCGGTCTTTTCCCCTCGAGCTCTGCCCAACGAACCTCACCGGTCTGAGGCCCCCGATCTGGCTCAGCTCCCGCGTAACCGTCTCGGACGTGTCTCTGTAGTGGGTGAACACTATCGCGAGGGAATCCCTCTTGTCCCTGAACTGCCGCGTGAGGATCTCGATGACCTTCCTCAGCTTCGGTCGGTCGAAGTCATCCCCCTTCGTCAGACCCATCGCCTGGAGCACCTCGAAGCTCTTCATGATCTGCTTCGCCGCCCTCTTGGCGCCCTTCTGCTTGCTCTCCTCAACCATCCTGGTGAAATACTCCCTCAGGGCGTCGATCCCCTGGGACTCTGCGAACTCGATCGCATAGTCTGTCTTCATCGCCATGGCCTGCAGCGTCGCCGCCCTGTACAGCTTGTAGTTCTTCTCCCCGGTCGCGAGCCTTCTCTGCACCTCCTTCTGGACGTCCAGCAGGGCCCTCCGGGTCACGGGCTTGTCCGGTTCCAGGAACCCATAATCCCTGAGCTGCCCGACCTGCTTGTCCAGCGCCTTCCTCAGGTGGGCGATGATCTCCTTCATATTCTCGGGCACCTCGACGCCTATGTAGCTGACGTCGATGTCGTGGATGTAGTTGACCACGTCCGGATCGTAGTCCGTCCTGATCTCCACGCCCTCGATTCCGAGGTTGTCACAGACCTCGAGGATTTTGGCGGGGTCGCTCCCGGGCGAGGCGGTCATTCCGAGCGTGAGCATCTTCCTTTCCTTGCACGCCCTTCCGATGGGGACGTAGGCATAGTCGCCGACCGCCCGGTGGGCCTCGTCGAAGATGACGAGCGAGACGTCCGCCAGATCGATGCGACCCGATTCCAGGTCGTTCTCGATGACCTGGGGAGTCGAAACGATGATATCATGTTCCCGCCAAAGGTCCACGCGGGAGGGCGGCGGGACCTCTCCAGTGAACTGCACGAGGTTCGGGCTCTTCATGAAGGTCGTCAACGATTTCGCGTGCTGCGCCACAAGGGGCTTTGTGGGGGCAAGGAGGAGTATCTTCCGACCGTCGCCCATCCTGTCCGCGATGACGAGAATGGCAACGACCGTCTTCCCCATCCCCGTGGGGAGAACGACGAGCGTGGGGCTCTTCGAGCAGGACCTGGCGATGTTCACCTGATAGACCCTCTTCTCGATATAGCCATCCTTGAGAAGAGGATGTTCCACAAACACAATAGGGAATCAGTAGCCGGGATATTTAGGTTTGTTCTTGTGCTGTCTGAGGACGTTCACGATCACCGCAACGACCACCAGGATGATGAGGAAGATGATGCCGTAGTAGAACGCCCTCATCAGGAGCTCGAAGAGGGGGTCCTGCCTGATCACGGTCGTGAAGGTGACCGCGTCCTCCTTGCTAGTATCCCCCATGGACGTCGCAGTCAGGGTCGCCAGGTGCTCCGTGCCCCTCGGTGTGTCCTCCGCGGTCTGGATAGTGAGGAATATGATCGCTTCCTCGTCCCTTCCCAGGCTCATCTCGAAGTCGCCGACAGGTCGCACATCCGATGCGTTCTGGCTCAAGTATGCGCTCCATCCTGTGATGAGTACATCTATCCCGAACCGGAACGTGTCGGTCGTATCCCCGACGTTGGTGAGCTTCAACAGGAATCCGGCGTAGCCGCCAGGATTGACGCTGTCCGTGTCCTCGTAGATCCTCAGAACGAGCCCCTCTTCCGGCGGGTTCGCCAGCAGCGCGATGTCGTCGATCCACCACCCGCCAGACCTGGGCAGCACCCTCACGGCCACGTCAAAGCGTATGCGAACGTCCGACCCCGCGGGGGAGACGTCGGAGGAGATATCGTACAGGCTCAGCTCCCACGAGTTCTGCGAGAACTCGAACATATCAAGGGTTATCCAAGCACCGCCGTCAACAGAGATCAGGACATTCGAGCGGTCCGTCTTGCGTATCGTGAACCCTTCCCTCTCCTGCAGCTCTCCCAGGAAGTACTTGTGGAAGAACCCCAGGTACACGGAGCCACCTCCCGGGACCGAGATGTTGTCCGTCTGCAGGTACAGTCGCTGTGTGATTACCGTCCCCGTCCCGTTCTCGAAAAAGCCCAACTTCCAGGAATGCGTCGGACTGTGGCTTCCGCCTCCCGCATCCGCGTCGTCCACGATCTCCCATCTGTAAAACTCTCCCGCCGAGTTCGTCTCCCATATCGTGTTCCCGCTCTCGACGTCGTCGAAGAAGTAGACGGTGCTTACCGTCGTGTGGACTATCCTGTCGTTGTTCTCCGGTATCTCGTCGTCCGAAGGGTCCACGAGGACCTCGAAAAGGATCTTCCCTATGTCGGAAGGTGTGTACATCCAAGTGAGGTTCGTCACCTCTCGGCTCAGAAGGGAGGACACGATGATGGTGTCGTTGAACAGCTCCGACTGCGGCTCGTACATCTCATCGTAGACCGTGAGCGTGACGTTGAAATCCGTCCTGTTGTTCGTCCCCTTGTTCTCGATCGTGGCCCATATCGTCAAGGTCTCTCCCACTTCCGCAGTCGTCTTCGAGGTGACCGCCGTGACGGCCAGGTCGTCCTCGACCTCCCGCGTGATGTCGGCCGTCATGGTCGTGTTCGAGGCGGAGATGTTCCTCACCTTCCATCCAGACCTGGCATTCGCGTACGTGCCGCTGTCCGGAATGGAGGTCGGCGTGAAGCCCTCTTCCGAATCGAACCAAGGGTCGGTCGCCTGAGTCGGGTTCTCACCGTTCACCTCGTCCGCCTCCTCCAGGTCCACTCTCCTGTGGAACTGATTGTCATTGCTGTCCACGCTCTCGTCCACGTGCCAGATGAGGAGACCGCCTCCCGGGAGCGCGGAATCGAAGCCGACCCTCTGTCTGTTCTCTATCAGGAAGTACTCCTCTCCCGCCGGAGTGTCCGCGATCGGAAGCTTGTAGATCGCGCCCGAGGTCTCGACCTGGGGTATGTCCTCCGCCACGAGCGGTGTGAGCACCTCGAAGGGCACCACCCATCCCAGCTCGATCTTGGACCAGGCGCACGGATGCGCGGGCTCGGAACCTGCGGGGGAACCCAGCCAGGCACCCTGCCCCATGAGGCCCCACGGCCCGATACCTTCGCTGTCGCTCTCGGTGTCGTAGAGGTCGATCAATCCGAGGTCATGTCCGAACTCGTGAGCGAACACGCCCATCGGCGAGGACTCCGACTGCATCGTGTACCAGTAGACCTGCACTCCGTCCACAATGAGCTCCTGGTTCCCGGGAGCGGACATGTCCGCGTCCACGACAGCCCATCTGTGCGACCAGATCGTGTTGGTGTTCGGCGACGACTCCTGGCCCTGTCCGGCGTGCACCACAGCCAGATGGTCCACTATCCCGTCCCCGTCATTGTCGTACTCGCTGAAGTCGATATCAGCATCGGCGAGCAGCACAGCGTCAGTCACCAGCCTGTAGACGGGCCCGTTGGCGTCGTCCGTGCCAGAGAGGCTGTCTGCCCCGTACTCGCTCATCGGGTTCGAGACCGTGTACCATGCCGAGGAGTTACCGACGACGCTCAGCTGACCGTATGAGGCCTCGTCGTAGTAGTTGTGGAGGCTGCTCTCGCCCGACGTGGTGCTGAACATGAGGGTCTGGAACTTCGCCTGCGTGTTCGTTACCTGATGGCCAAAGTCGGTGAACTCGACGAGGATGACAATGATCTCCTCCGTTCCGACCGATCGCGTGCCCCTCGTCCTCGGATACTCCCTGAACTCCGGGGCGGGCGTTGAGCCGTACACCTCAGGGTTCGGGGGCATCAGGATGGGCCCGAATGGGGGGTCGGGGTCCTCGTTCTCGATCGTGAAGTTCAGTGGGATGGCGATGAGCACGGTCGCCAGCAGAACCGCCAGAATGCGTCTCATGGGAACACTAGTCGCGTTTATCGGAGGGTGTCTATATAAGGCTTGACGCTCGGTTATCACATGGCCCCGCTCGAGGCCTCATACATCCTCCTGATGTCGCGGACCGATTCCAGAAAGATATCGATATCGAAGGAGCTGGTGTGTGAGAGCAGTTCCCTTGCCTTGCCCATGTGGCACTTCCACTTCTTCTCGAAGTCCCGGAGGGGGAATGCCTTCTTGATCTTGGAAGCACGCATGCAGTAGATGTCGTCGATTGAGATCCTTCCCTTTTCCAGGCCCCATATCATCGAGTAGTTCCCGAAGGAGCCTTCCTCCATGATCTCTCGGTCGATGGTGTGGACGTCGTTGACGAGCTGAATGGCGATCTGGATGTGATGGAGCGCTCTCCGGAACGCAGCTAGGTCCTCCCTCCTGAAATCGGGAGAGAACATCAGATCCATGGTCATATGCGGTTTCACGTTGAAGTTGTGCGTTCCGTATGCCAGATATTCGTCCGTATTGCAGAGGAGGGGATTCATGTTTATAGCAAAATTGAATCTCTGGCACTGCATCAACTCACCCATGTCGAAGAGCAAGAGGTCCTTGAACTCCTCAAAGCGGGGGGCACTTTCGAGGATGCAAACGACCTCGTCCCAGCTGGATGCCGCGAGCAGAAGATGCTCGTTGGACGCATCGAATACGACAGGGTTGTTCTCCAGTTTCGCCATCACTATGCTTGCGACCTTCTCCAGTGTCCATCTGTCCTTCGTGCTGTCGGCCGCGTCGTCGGAAATCACGGTTATCAGTGTTGTCAGGTTCTTGGCGTGTACCAACTCACTTCGATATCCCGGGGGAACGCATGATAGAGTCGTAAGCTCGTTCGCTCGACCCATCGCCAACCAGAGCTCCGGTGTCCTGTAGCCCAGTTCGACCAGACTCCGGAACAGGAACTCTCGATTCTCAAAACCAGTGAGAAAGGAGGAATTGGTCTTTGATTGCTCGTCGAATTGCTCCAGTATCTCCTGGATATCCTCTATCCTGCCACCCCCGGCCTGTTATCAGAATCGAGAATGGCCTAGCGGTATATATAGATTGCTACAAATGATAGCATACGCTACCTATTGATACTAAAAGAAACTTAGAAATACTATGTGTGGAATCAGGGAACGGAGGTCTGCTGTGCCCGCGGAAACGCCTCAGAAGGCTCAGTTCAACATACGGATCGACGAGGACATTCTGAGGGCGTACAAGGAGTTCTGCAAGGAGAACGGACTCGATCCGCATGGGCAGATCGTCAACTTCATGAGGAGGCTCGTCAGCTCCGAGTATGATTTTCAGGACAAGCTCTGGGCGATCCTCCGACAGGATGTGAAGTGATTACGCGACAGAGTCGAATCTCTTCTCCAGTGTGGCCAGTTGCTCCGCGTTCAGGGCTGTCCGGTCGATGGGCACGTACAGGCGGGAGTTGGATATCGACACCAAATCGATGGCGGACTGCAGGAAGGAGAGCACATCCGAGAAGCCGTTGTGGGAAATCAGATACTCGACGCCCTCGAGGAAGACGGCGCTGCCGGGGCGACCCTCCAGGAACTTGGTCAGCTTTCTGAGGACCTCGTAGTTCAGCTGGCTCGGGTCGAGACCCCGCCTCTCGCTCTTCGTTTCCGTGAGCCAGATGTGTTCGCACGTTCCCAGCGGATGTCGCCTCTCGATCCTCCGCGGGTGCGTTGTCCCTATGTGCAGTTTGGGGGCATCGACCTTGGCGAACTCCTCGTAGCACTCACCCCTCTCGCCGAGGCAAAGGTACGAGTTGAACGTCCCGCCAACGGCCTCCACGCTCGGTGCGCTCATCGTCCTGACGAAGTCGAAGCTCTTCTCGAACACCGCCAGCTCCCTCTCGTCGAAGGCGCGCGGGTCGAGCGGGACGACCAGGGTCGAATGCTCCGCGGCAACGACGTCGGAGATGCGCTTGAGGAACTTGGACGTTCCCCGGAACCCGATGACCGCCTTGAGGTATTCCAGGTCGTCTATGAGCACGGACGTCTCCGGGTTCTCCTTGACGAACCTTATGATCGTCTGAGTGACCTCGAAGTCTAGGTCGGAGGGCTTCAGCGCCTTCTCGTCCCAGGAGACCTTGGAGAGCCAGATGATGGGGGTCTTCTCCATCCCGAACCTCTTCTGGATCTTCTCCGGGTAGGTCGTCGTGATGCACAGGCCGGGGGTCCGGGTCACCATGTTCCTGAACGCCTTGAATGCGGGGACCGCGCTCTCGCCCTTCAGGAGGTAGTTGTGATCGAGCTCGAGCCTGTAGGCGGGCTCTTCCGGCCTCACCTCCTCGACCGTTGGCTCTATCACGAGCAGCTTGTACTTCGTGATCGCGTAGGCCGTGAACAGCCCCATTATGACCGTGTAGATGGTCCCTGCACCCAGGCGGGTCTGCATGTCGAGGAAGAACGGCAGGAAGACCTCGGTGGCCGAGCCCACGACGACGGGCACCGCCACACCCATCAGGAGTATCTTGGACCTGCTCCTCACGATGCCCGCCGAGCGCGTGTATGTTCTCAGGAGATTCGCCAGGGCGAGGAATATCTGGATTGCGTATATGACCGCCGGGATCGCGTAGCCTGCGGGGACGATCTTCGCGTCGTACCCCATCCAACCCATCGCGACGCCCGAGATCACGATGTCCGTCGTCCAGATGAACAGGATGATCACCAGCGGTGGGCCGTATATCAGCGGGTAGGCGTACCACTTTTCCAGGATGTCCCGCTTTCTCGGATAGGTGAGTATGAAGTGCAGCAGGGCACCGGAGATGGCGGCGATGCCGATCCACTCGATGTTCACCCAGAGCCTGATAAAGGCCATGTCGGTGGCGTTCGGCGACAGCCTGAGCACGCCCTCCGAGAGGTCCCAGATGACGAAAGTGGCCATGAGCAGCGCGAA